>NZ_JBIQOC010000061.1:0-32589 GCF_044130295.1 Acinetobacter uliginosus
AACACAAAAGCATTGAATAATTTTTTTAATCTTGTAGTGACTTAATTTACTGTTTTCTATCATTATTCTAGACTAACATAATCATTCTGCTAGTCTAGAGCCTAATTTAAATTGATATCTGAATAAGCTAATTAGAAATAGACTAAGAAAATAGAGAGATTGAGTGATTAAAAGTAAACAGTGTCCACTTTAAGTAAGCGAATGCTGCATGATAAAAAATCTGGGTAAATAGAGAGTGGATCACTGGATTCTATAGGCTATGAGAAAAAGGCATAATGCTCCAATAACCATAATAATCCGTAATAACTGAAGAAACTGCTGATTAAGCTCAGCCAGACTGGAATTTTGCTCTTAAGCAATGCAATGACAGTAATAATAAAAAGCACATCTAAGCCAGACAGTACATATTTTTGCCCCATCTGCACCACCAGGCATAATAACAGGCCCACCACAGCGGCATTCACGCCAGCCAGAGCCTGAAATAAACCTGAAAATTGCATCAAGCGTGACCAGTAAGGTAAAGCGCCAAAGATCAGCAGAAAAGAAGGCAGGAAAATGACCACGGTTGCAAAGGCGGCATTCAGTACTGGCGATGAACTTAAAGGTAATAAAGCACCGAGATAGCTGGCGAAACTGAATAATGGGCCTGGCATCAGCTGGGCAATGGCATAGCCCAGGTCAAAATGTTGCTGGGAGACCAAGCCCGATGCCACAAAGTCCTGCTGTAAAAATGGCAAAATAATATGCCCCCCACCAAAGACTAAAGAAGCCGTGCGGTATAAATCGGTAAAACTGTCTAGCCAAATACTGGGAAAGAAATATTGTAGCGCTGGAACCTGTACAAAAGGCAAGGTAAATAAAATCAGCCAGAGATAAGCGAAAGGTTTTTTAGCTGTGATTGAGATGCCCGTAACGGGTTTAGGGGTATTTTTTTGCGGAAAATAATGCAGATAAATCAGTCCTGCCAAAGCACCAAAAAGAATCACCAAAACCTGATTGATACTGATGGGAACTAGATAGACAAATAAGCCCGACATTAGCATTAATACATACTGCCATTGCTCTTTACAAAAGCTACGTAACATTTGCCAGAATGCCCATGCCACCACGCTAAATACAATGAGTTGAATAACATGGAAAAATTCGACAGAAAAATAACCAGAAAATTGAATACCCAGCATTGCCGCAAGGGTCATGAGCAGTGCCGAAGGTAAAGTAAAGCCCAGCCATGCCAGTAGCGCACCCCGATAACCTTTTAGCTGATAACCAATTGCAAGACCCAGCTGGCTACTGCTAGGTCCAGGTAAAATTTGTGCCAAGGCCAGCAGATGGGCATATTGATGCTCATCCAGATAACCAAGCTGTTGCACAAAACGCCGATAAAAAAACACCAGATGGGCTGCTGGACCGCCAAATGCCGTACAGCCTAATCTGAGGAATATTTTAAACAAGCTGAAATTTGACAGCGTGGGAACAGGGGATGACATGATGAAATGATCCAAAAATATTTGAGTTTTAGCCCGGGCAAGATTAACAGGTCGGATTGACCTTGTTGTATGGTTTTCCTGCAATACATATTGCAAATATGAAAAAGCCCATCCCAAGTAATTACTTTTGATGGGCTTTTATTTTTTAATTTAACTCGTAAATATTTAAACAAGATGACCATCATTGAAAATGATCCCTGATGTGATGTATCGCACGCTAGTTACTGATAAGTAGAGGGAGCCTATCCTAAGGTAAGGGGGTTAATAAAAAATTGCAGCATCATGACGCATTTTTTATTTTATTTACGGTTTTGCATCTTCGTAAATGTAGATGAGGTCATGATGCTGTGGAGTAATTTTTCAGCTATTGTTTATTGTTATTATTTCAGATGGATGAATCCCTTAATAAGGCCGACCGCCTGCCAGACTGATGCGTTTTAGCAAACGGCGCTGCTCACTGGGAAAAGGTTTGCGTGAATGCAGGGTAACCTGATTATCCCAAAATACGATATCGCCCTGTTGCCATTGATGTTCATAGCGAAATTCAGGTTTTAACAGATATTCGCGCAATGAAGCAATCAATTCACTGCCAGCCTGATCATCATAATTGACCAGTTCCACCTCGGAATGGGTATTTAACCAGAGCGCTTTACGACCACTCTCAGGATGGGTACGCACCAGTGGATGAGGATAGGCATGACCAATAATCGGCTGATCTTTAAAGCGATATAGAGGACTGCTGCCATAACCATTATTGTCATTGTCTTTAAGGTGTTGTCGACGAACAAAGGGGTTATAGGTAATCAGTTGTAATTGATCGATATGCTGTTTGGTTGCTTCATCTAAAGCATCATAAGCCTGGATGGTATTAAACCAGGATGTTTGCCCGCCGTCTTTTGGTAATTCAATGGCATAAAGCAATGAACCAAAAGACGGTTGTGGCGTCCATTGGTGATCGGCATGCGGCGAAAGTTCACCATAGCCGGTGTAGTCACCCTGTCCCACAGCATTGGAAACGGGCACGACATCGGGTGGTGTACCGGTTTCGGTTTGGGTGGCAAGTACCGGATTATCTGCACTCGGGCGGAAAATGGAACCAAAATAGCTGGCAAAGGCCAAATACTGTAAATCATCCAGACGCTGGTTTTTGAAAATTAAAATGAGATGTTCGGCCAGTGCCTGCTTCAGGCGGTAAATGGTTTCACCCGCTTGGGCTTTACGTGCATCCAGACCAAAAACCACAGCCCCTAAAGCTTCACCCTCTAAGGGCACAATAGAAATATCTTGCGGGTTTTGAAATTGTTCTGGCTGATGCCAGCGCGGTGCATCATGTATTGCCTGAGAAAGTTGGGTGAGTGCCGTCATTGTTTTGCTCTGATGTTTTTTACGTTGAAGTAAAATCTAAGCAATCCAGAACAAAAGATAAAATCAAAATATTTTCTAAGCTTATGAAATCCCAGTGAAAAATATTTAAATCTATGATTGTTAAACTTTTAATATAAACAGCAAAAGAAAGCGGTTTTTTTGCTGTTTTCACTGCTGATATTTCAGCATTAATGCGCGCAAAAGGCCTGATTGAAATACTCAAACAGTTGTGGTGTTTTGACCCAAAGCATAATCGCAATTCCCAACAACAGGCCAATTGCTGCGGTAACCAAAATTTTGAGTCCAAGCATAGAATCAGTCATGAACCACATGCTCCTCATTGACAAAGAAATGAACTAGAACCCCAAATACACTTAACAGAATAGAAAACATCCAGATCATATTGTAATCGCCGGTCATGTCATGATTGACACCCCCCAGCCAGCCACCAAAGAACGAGCCGACCTGATGGGTAAAGAACACGATGCCACTGAGCATGGACAGATATTTTATCCCAAACATATTCGCCACAATGCCGTTAGTCAGGGGAACCGTAGATAACCACAATAAGCCCATAATGATGCCAAAGCTGTAAATTGTCCAGATACTCAAAGGCAGCAATAAAAAGCCAATAATGGCAATACCACGCAGGCCATATAAACCCATCAGCAAGTGAGGTTTGGAGTATTTTCCACCCAGCCAGCCTGCGGTATACGTACCGACAATATTAAATAAACCGACCAGAGCCAGAAATACTGTGCCTGTGGTGGCATCAAAACCATGATCAATCAGGTAACCAGGTAAATGAATACCAATAAACACCACCTGAAAACCGCAGACAAAAAAGCCTAAAGACAGAAACCAGAACGGTTTGTGATTTTTGGCAATCCTCAGAATTTCTTTGATACTCAACGCAGGTTTATTGATAGTAGCTAATGCATTCGGAGGAGTATAAGCAGGCGCTTTTAAAGTCCACGCCAATGGAATAATGAAAGCAATTAATATAGCACTGACCATTAATGCTGCTGACCAGCCGACACTTTGTAAAAGCAGTAGGGTCGATGGCAGCATGATAAATTGACCAAAAGAGCCTGCTGCACTGGCAATACCCATCGTCAGACTGCGTTTTTCAGGATGTGCGGCACGCCCCACAGCAGAAAGCAATATGGGAAAAGAGGTCGCAGAAAGGGCAAGACCCAGAATTAAACCGACACTTAAATTCAGCAGCAAGCCGCTGGAGCTGACTGCCATCAGTAACAGGCCAAGGGTATAAAGTGCACCACCAATAGCAACTACAATTTTACTGCCATATTTATCGGCAAAAACTCCGGTAATGGGTTGTACTGCACCCCAAATCAGGTTTTGCATGGCAATGGCAAGACTAAAGACATTATGTCCCCAGCCAAACTCATGGCTCATAGGAACAAGATATAAACCAAATGCATGACGGACACCCAAGGATAAAGCCAGAATAACGGCACTTCCAATTAACATGTAAATCAGAGGTTTGGAAAAACGGGTGTCTGACATATTTCATCCATGCGGAGTTGTGTTGTGGCTATGTTATTCGATTATAAAGGACGAGGCGATTAAATTAAATTTCAACAAAAGATAAAATTAAGTTATAGAAAGTTTTATAAAGATTAAAAAGACGACATAAAGCCGTCTTTGGATTATTAAAAACTTAGAAACGCATACCGATCCCCGCATAAGCAAGTATCGGGTTGACTTCAATATCTGCTTTGGAGGTAATTAATCTACCTAATTGTTGATCATCTACCGTAATCGTGGTTTCATTTTTCAGATGTGCATAAGATACCGATCCTACAGCAAACCAGCGCTCATTAAAATCATAGGTAAAACCGACAGTTGCAATTGGAGCAATCGTATCGGTCGCTTCGAGCTCGACTTGAGGATTGGCTTTGCTTGGTTTTCCTTCCAGTGACGCTCCTGCATTGCCTTGTTTGATGTTGGCAATCATATGACCAGCTGCAATCAAGTCCTGTTCTGTACGCGGATTGATTTCCAGTTCATTGAAATAAGCATACATCAAACCTAAACCAACATAAGGGCGGAATTTATTGACTCCGGTTTTACCAAAGTGATACTGGAACTCAAAGGCCGGTGTCCAGGCACGAGCCGAGGCAGCAGGTCCATGAGCTTCTAAATCGGTAATAAAGATATTGTTTTGCAAATCAATATTGAGGAATTCTAAGGGCAAGTTACCAATTTGCGGTGTTGCTACAGCCGAGAAGGGTGCATAAATCTTTCCTTTACCCTGTAAGTCAACTTTGGGCGGAATACCGGCTTTGATTTCAAAGGAAAGGTTATCTGTAAAGAAGTAATTGGTCATGATCCCCAGTGTTGTGACATCATCGGCCTCTAGGCCTGTACCTGGGTTATCCCATTGTTCCAGCCCATAAATTTGTGAGCTGCCACTGAGTTCGCTTCCAAGCTGACCTCCGGTAAAAAAGCCCAAACCTCTTAAAACGGTGGCAAGTGCAGTCTGATTGACCTCCGGATCTAGGTTGTTTAATACAGTATCGACCTGAATATCGCCATTCTTGGCAACTTCACCATTTTTAACAGCTGTATTCACCTGAAAGGGCTGGGCTTTACCCTGCGGCATGACATGTAGGGCACCGACAGAAACAGAAAAGCGTTTAAAACCATCGCCATCTTTTAAGCTGAAATAATGTGAATCGGCATAGCTTACAGCGGGTAGGGCAGCAAGAGACGACATCATACAAAATAACGTTTTTTTCATTCAGGGACTCCATGTCCATTTTTCGATTATTCATTTTTTTTGTTCACATTTCTTATTCTATATTTAGAGAAAAATCATTTTGTTACTCAAAAATATTAATCGGGTAGTATTCATGTAAAAAATTAACTGTTTTTTTTCAGTAACATGAAGAAAAATAACTTTATGTAAACTGCTGTTTTTGCTAATGGATAAAGTTTTTGTAGGTTAATAACAGGTAGGAATTGAGATGATATTTATATATTTTTAATGCATTAATAGCGTTGATATAGGGGCTGATGTGGTCAATGCTGATGACGATGCAGTTAAAAACAGATCATCGCTGGCATAACTAAAGCAATTGACTCAAGTGATTGCACCATGAGCTAAAATCCTGTCTCGCACTGAGAAGCATTTTTCCGTACAATATGCTGCAGAAATCCTTGAGTGAATCATATGAGCACCCAAAATACGCCCAAGAAAAAACCCTTGGTTAATTTACCTTTCCCGATGAAAAAGGCAGATGAGAATTCTTCCGATGAAGTCTTGGAAGATTTACGCCCTAAACCGCAGCGCTATGCTGATCGTACCTGGATGCCACCACGTGGTACACGCCGCTCCATGGGTAAGCGTTAAGTTCTTCATATAAAAAATAAAAAAGCCATGGTCTGACCATGGCTTTTTTATTGCAGTTAAACCGGTGTTTTGGATATTTAATTCGAGTCAGAAAGTTGGTTTCGTCTATCATGGTTCTGATAGTAATTCTTTTTCTGGTGATACATCTCCAGGTCAGCACGCTTCAGCATATCTTCAATCCGTTCATGCGGCAAATTTGTCGCATGACCTATAGACAGGCTGATCGGCTGATTGGCATAAAATTGATTGTCCACCGACAAAAGTTCCTGCAGACTTTGCAGGCAGTTTTGTAAGGCTGCCTCATCTGCACCTGGTAAAAGGACTACAAACTCGTCTCCGCCAATGCGTGAAGCCGAATAGGGCGTATGCTGGATCAACTGGTTCAGGATGTTGCCTATACGCCGCAAGACGCCGTCACCTGCATCGTGTCCCTGACTGTCATTCAGGGTTTTCAGCCCGTTTAAATCTATAAAAATACACGAAATTGGATGTAATAAATTGCGTTCAAGCCGGTTCAGTTCTGCCACATAAAAAGAACGGTTGTACAGTTGGGTGAGTACATCGTGTTTGCCTAAATATTCAAGATAATGTTCAGCTTTTTTGCGCGCCGTAATATCAGTCAGGGCAACCTGTACAATGCTCCAGTCATCCAGATAATCCGGAAATACGGTAAATTGCAGCAGTACATGGCGAATGCTGCCATCAATTGCGTAATTGACTACTTCACGTTGATGATGCAGATGACCGTTCCACAGTTCAATCAATTGTTCCCGGAATGTTCGAACCATTTCCTCAGCAAAAACTTTATGAAGATTTTTTAATAAAATCTCTTTACTGGCTGCACCAAACAAATCGAGGGTGGCTTGATTGACATCAATGACTTTAATTTCCTTGATGCATTCAATGACAAACTCACTATGCACATCCAGAAAGGTGGCAAAATCTTCAATGCCTAATTTACGCAATTGATCCAGTTTAATTTTAATACGGCTGAAATCTTCTATCCAAAGAGAGGTTGGAGAATAAGTAAAGCGTGCCTCTGCCAGATGGCGGCTTCGTTCTTCCTTACGGCAGGCTTCAGTGTAAGAAGTGATGTCTTCGGTGGTAATTAATACCAGGGATAAATCCTGTTCATGTTTCGGCAGTACAATGCCTTTGAGCTGGATATCCAGGCGCTTTCCAGTCAAGGTATAGTTTACCGCAGAATTGGAAAAACGAGTTTCACCATTCCACAACGCAACCAGTTCGTGGATATGGGTTTTTGCCATATCTTCTTTAAAGACTAATTGCAGGTTTTGCGATAGATGTTCAAAATCATTGGCCTGATAAAGTTCAAGGGTTTTAGAATTGACCTTTAATAATTTAATTTTTTTTGCGCATGCAAGAATACGTGATTCATCTTCTTGCAGGAAACTGAACAGATCTTGCACGCCCTGATCACGCCAAAGATCAAATTGTTTTTTGATTTCACTATAGTCTTCCAGCCACATGGCAACAGGAGAGAGTTCAAAAAAAGGGGAGTTCAGCATGTCCATTTAAGGCGCTCATTATTTTTTAGAATTTAAGTATCAAGTATATGATGTAAAAAATGATTTTAAAATAATATGATAAGTAAAATAATATGTATTTTTAATGAGTAGGGTATCTCAAAATAAAAAAAATTAGGTAGATAAAAAAAGCCAATTCTGGAACTGGCTTTCAAGATCGGTTTTATGAAATAGGATTAAAGCTTAACGGCTGGCTCTACGGGCCTTGTTTTCTGGCTTAGGCGCAGAAATTTCACGTTCACCTTGCCAGACATCCATAAAGTCTTTTTCGTTGATATTGTAGAGTTCAAGCAAACCCAGAATGACTCCGCCAAACATCATCGAACCTTCTGAATGGTCTTGCCAGTCAAAAATCTTGCCGTTTAACACATGCAAAATGTCTGAAATTTCAAAATTTCGGTCCCGGCCATTACTGTCGGTTGGGTACATTTGGGTATTGAGAATAATTCGGGCGGCACTTTTTTCATTTTCTGACAAATCCAAACAGGCAGTAATATCTTCATCTGGGGAGGAGAAAATAACCTCATCGGTAAATACCGTTCTGAGAAAATGACGGGTCAGCTTGGGTAAGGCTCTTTCTACAAAAGGGCGGAAAGAAATGGGAAAAATCACATTATGTGAAATACCCTTAAACATTGGGGCAATTTCTTCAGTTTTATAGCCAGCAATGCCGCAACCCACCGAGGTAATGAAATAAGTCATTTTCGGATGGTTTTTGGTATAAATCTTGAAATCATCAATATAGTGCTGAATTTGCGACAAGGGCATCTGTTGCAAATGCTCGTTCATGGTGGGAATGGCATAACTTTGACCTGACCAGCCACGTCCTACGCCTTGCATTGCGCCAAAGTATTGCAGGGCAGTACGCGCAGCCCCACCTGCATGGTTTCCTGCCATGTTGCTGCCAAAGACAAAAACTGTATCTTCCGGTAGATTTTTGACAATACTTTCGTCATGGTAATGGTAAGTCATAGGCTTTATTGTGATCATGAGGCTTTGTCTCATGTTGCTATTGAATGCACATGCGGTCAAGACAAAAATGTTGGAATTTTCTTTATATAAGTCCCTCGCTAAATATCAGGAGATTGATATTGAATGTTGAGCTTTAACCCTCATATCATTCAAACTGCATTAGTGTATAGAAGCTGAATAATATGTCGGATAGTCATCAACCTTTTGAATTAGTGACCAGCTATCAGCCTGCGGGGGATCAGCCACAAGCCATTGAAAAATTAGTCAAAGGTATTCAAAAAGGCTATCACGACCAGTTGTTACTTGGGGTAACCGGTTCAGGTAAAACCTATACCATGGCCAATGTGATTTCCCAGTTACAGCGTCCTACCATCGTTATGGCACATAACAAAACCTTGGCTGCACAGCTGTATGGCGAGTTCAAGTCATTTTTCCCGAATAATGCGGTTGAATATTTCGTCAGCTATTACGACTATTATCAGCCTGAAGCGTATGTGCCATCTTCCGATACCTTTATTGAAAAAGACTCGGCGATTAATGACCATATAGACCAGATGCGTCTTTCGGCAACGCGGTCATTACTGGAACGCCGTGATGCCATCATTGTCGCGTCGGTGTCTGCCATTTATGGTCTGGGTGATCCGAATGCCTATATGAGCATGTTGCTGCATATTGTGCAGGGCGACCGGATCAGCCGTGATGACATTATTCGCCGTCTGGTAGAAATGCAATATAGCCGTAACGAACTGGAATTTTTGCGTGGTACTTACCGTATCCGTGGTGAAATTATTGATATTTTTCCGGCTGAGTCGGATCAGGATGCCATCCGCATTGAACTGTTTGATGATGAAGTCGATTCCATTCGCTGGTTTGATCCCTTAACCGGAAAAATGGTGCGTAAAGTTCCACGCGTGACCATTTATCCTAAAAGTCATTATGTTACTCCGAAGGATAATTTACAGCGTGCCATTGGTACCATTCGTGAAGAACTTCAGGAGCGTCTGGGTTTCTTTCGCGCGCATGATAAATTGCTGGAAGCACAGCGCATTGAACAGCGTACCCGCTATGACTTGGAAATGATGCAGCAATTGGGCTATACCAACGGCATCGAAAACTATTCACGTCATTTGTCCGGTCGACCGGCAGGTGAGGCACCACCGACCTTATTTGACTATATTCCCGATGATGCCTTGCTGATTATTGATGAATCGCATGTCACGGTGCCGCAAATTGGTGCCATGTATAAGGGTGACCGTTCACGTAAGGAAAATCTGGTCAATTATGGTTTCCGTTTGCCGAGTGCGTTAGATAACCGTCCGATGCAGTTTGAAGAATGGGAACGTATTATTCCATCCACGATTTATGTCAGTGCCACACCGGCAAAATATGAGCTGGAAAAAGCGCAGCAGATTGCCGAGCAGGTGGTTCGTCCAACTGGACTGGTCGATCCTGAAATCGAAATTCGTCCCGTGCTGACTCAGGTCGATGATGTGCTTTCGGAAATCAATATCCGTAAGGAACTGGATGAACGTGTTCTGGTTACGACCTTGACCAAACGAATGGCGGAAGACTTAACTTCGTATTTAAAAGAATACGGGGTCAAGGTGGCTTATCTGCATTCAGACATTGATACCGTGGAACGAACCAAGATTATCCATGAGCTGCGTAGCGGTGTGCATGATGTGCTGGTCGGTATTAACCTGCTGCGGGAAGGTCTGGATATGCCGGAAGTGTCCCTTGTGGCCATTCTGGACGCCGATAAAGAAGGCTTCTTGCGCTCGGAACGTTCATTGATCCAAACCATTGGTCGTGCTGCACGTAACGTGAATGGTAAAGCCATTCTGTATGCAGATCGCATTACCGACTCCATGCAAAAAGCCATGGATGAAACTGAGCGCCGCCGAGCCAAACAGATCGAGTTTAATGAGCTGCATGGGATTATTCCAAGAAGTACCAAACGTCAAAATAACCAGGATATCGATACCGGTGAAGTGCTGACTGATGATCAAATTGATGAGAAGATTTCGGATCAGGCACGTGCCTTAAGTGCTGATGAACGTCACATTTTGGCAGACCCTAAATTGCTGGCAAAACATTTGTCCAAACTGGAAAAAGAGATGCTCAAAGCTTCGAAAGAATTGCAGTTTGAACAGGCAGCGCGACTGCGTGATGAAATAGTTCGTCTGAAGGCACAGATGCTGAGTTAGCTTGATGATTTTCATTGCAAAATAATTAAGGTCTGTTGGCAATCCATATATGAAATGTCAACAGACCTTACATAACGCTACAGTATGGTGGGGTTGGAGTCGTTATTTTTAAATGTGTAAGCACTTAAAGAATTTAAAATTTTGACTGAAAGGTACTTTTATGACAGGCGATAATCTTCCAAAAGCGGGCTATAAACTGGCTAAAATTGCCGTCGGTGGAGCTGTATTGCTGGGTTTGGGTATGGCGACAATGGCATATGCGCAAACCAAGCCACTACAAACGGTGGAAAAGGTTGAGCTGGATAAATATCTGGGTGTCTAGTATGAAGTGGCTCGCAAGCCGCTGTATTTTCAAAATAAGTGTGATCGTGATGTCACCGCGACCTATACCCTGAACGAGAACGGCAATGTGGTTGTAGATAACCGCTGCTATACCAAAGAGGGTAACCTCACCCAGTCGAGTGGAGAGGCATTTATTGAAAATGCACCTTTTAATAGCAAATTAAAAGTCAGTTTCTTGCCTGAGGCGATTCGCTGGTTACCCTTCGGTCGAGGGGATTATTGGGTGCTTAAGCTTGATGAGAATTATCAGACGGTATTAGTGGGGGAACCACGCCGCAAATACATGTGGGTATTGTCCCGTACTCCACAACCTGATCAGGCAGTCGTCAACGAATATTTGGAATATGCCAAGTCGTTGGGCTATGACGTGGGTGATGTGATTCATACCAAGCAGACGATCAGGTAACATACTACATACTTTAACAAAAGTTCAAAACCATGCTTAGGCATGGTTTTTTATTTGTTAAGATAGCTCCGATTTTAAAGTTGAATGATCCAGTATTTTGGATGGTTTCGCAAAGTCATGAAATGAATAATCCCCTTGAGGTAAAAGATGTATAAAGGCTTGGCTTTGTCAGTATTGGCATCCGTTACTTTTGGGGTGTTGTATTTTTATACGCAATTTTTAAAACCTTTGGACAGCGAACAGACTTTTGCCTGGCGCATGCTGGCCACGCTGCCTTTTCTAACCCTGTTTATGTGGTGGTCGGGTGATTTGCAGCATATTTCCCAGATTTTTAAGCGTATGGTTAAACAGCCTGTGTTCCTGATCTGGCTGATTTTTAGCTCCCTGCTTTGTACCACACAACTGTGGCTGTTTCTCTGGGGTCCCATTAATGGCCGTGGTCTGCAAGTTTCACTGGGGTATTTCCTGTTGCCTTTGGTGATGGTGCTGGTGGGTTGTGTGCTTTATAAGGAAAAACTGTCGAAATGGCAGTTGGCTGCCGTGATATTGGCCATTTTAGGGGTAGGACACGAAATCTGGCGCATCGGCAGTATCGCCTGGGAAACAGTTTATGTCGCTTTGGCTTATCCCTTATATTTCTTTTTACGCCGGGTCTTTAAAACGGATCATTTGGGCGGTTTCTGGTGGGATTTATGCCTCATTTTGCCAGTGGCTTTTTACTTGGGCTTTATGCATAGCGATAGTCTGAGTTTAATGGCTCATTTTCCACATTTAATTATTGCCGTGATTGGCTTGGGTTTTTTAAGTGCGTTGGGACTGGGCAGTTATATGCTGGCCAGCCGTTATTTGCCTTTTGTGATTTTTGGATTGCTGAGTTATCTCGAGCCCGTGCTTTTGGCCTTTGCTTCTATTGTGTTAGGGGAGCGGGTTGAGGCAGGAGAATGGCTGACGTATATTCCCATCTGGATTGCCGTTTTATTGCTGGTCATTGAGGGTACAATTCATATCATCAAACAAAAGCATAAACAGCGTGCACTGAATCAAAATGTGGAAAACTATCAGGATCGTTTGAAATAGACTGCATTCGGTAAACTGGGTAAAAACTCAGGTTGTTTGATTAAGCAACATTTAACAAAAAAGTATACTTTTACTTTTTAAATCGCTTTCTGATCTTTTAACAGTAAAATCATGAAAATAATTACAACTATTTTATAAATTTATAGTGAATATATCGTAAAAAGCACGTTGAACATTCAGCTTTTGATTCAAAGTTGCTGATAATTCCTTTACAATTGTCGGGTTTGAAATTTATGCCTAGATATACAATTAATTAGAGGACGTAGCTGTGAGCAAAGACACTATCATCGCCCTACATGCAGAGCACCAAGGTCGCTGGAAAAACCGTGAAGAAATCGCGGAACGTATGATTGCCCTGATTGGTCAACTATATCGTGAAAAAAATATCGTGACTTCTGTATACGGTCGTTCTTTAGTTAACCGTTCAGTAATCCAGATTTTAAAAGCGCATCGCCGTACACGTGTTATGGATGTTGAGCTTTCTGTGGTTCACACTTTCCCGATTTTAGAAGCTTTAGCTAAAATTGAAAATATTGGTTCAGCAGAAATTGATCTAGGTAAACTTGCTGTTGAATTCAAGGAAAAAGGCGGTGACGTAGACGCTTTTGTTGCTGAAGCAGTGAAATCTTTAGCAGGTAATGCGAAGGTTATAGAAGGCAAAGATGTTGTTCTTTACGGTTTTGGTCGTATCGGTCGTATTCTTGCGCGTTTAATCATTGGCCAATCAGGTTTGGGTCGTGGTTTAAATCTTAAAGCAATCGTGGTGCGTAAATCATCTGATGGTGATTTGGAAAAACGTGCTTCATTGCTGCGTCGCGACTCTATCCATGGTCCGTTCCAAGGCACAATTTCAGTTGATGAAGAAAACGAAGCCATTATTGCAAACGGTAATTTCATTAAAGTGATCTATGCATCTAGCCCATCTGAAGTGGACTACACTGCTTACGGTATTAACAATGCACTGGTGATTGATAACACGGGTAAATGGCGTGATGCTGAAGGTCTTGCTCAACATCTTCAATGCCCAGGCGCTGCACGCGTAATCTTGACTGCACCTGGTAAAGGTGACATGAAGAACGTTGTATACGGTGTGAACCAAGCCGACATTCTTGATGAAGATACTATCATCTCTGCTGCAAGCTGTACGACTAACGCCATCACGCCAACACTTAAAGTGTTAGAAGACAAATACAAAGTGCTGAATGGTCACGTTGAAACAGTTCACTCGTTCACAAACGACCAGAACCTGATCGACAATTACCATAAAGCTGACCGTCGTGGCCGTGCTGCAACATTGAACATGGTTATTACGGAAACAGGTGCTGCTAAAGCGGTTGCTAAAGCACTTCCTGCGCTTAAAGGCAAGTTGACTGGTAACTCTGTACGCGTTCCTACACCAAACGTTTCATTGGCTATTCTTAACTTAACCCTTGAGAAAGAAGTAGATCGTGAAGAAGTGAACGAATACATTCGTCAAATCTCAATCAACTCAAACCTTCAAGGTCAAATCGGTTATACCAACTCAACTGAAGTGGTATCTTCTGACTTTATCGGTTCACGTACTGCAGGTGTATTTGATGCGCAAGCAACAATCACTTCAGGCAACCGTTTAACTTGCTATGTTTGGTACGATAACGAAGTGGGTTATAGCTGCCAGGTATTACGTATCGCAGAACAGATGGGCGGCGTAAGCTACCCAAAAATTCCTGCTGAAACAAATGCATAATTTGTTAAAGTAGTAAAAGGGAGTCTCTATAGAGGCTCCTTTTTTATGCCGTTATTTTAAGCTCATGCTATAAGCAGAAATTTTTACTGAATTTAATTAAAAAATGATACTTGTAGCCGAAATTCTAATCTGATAGCTTACAAATGGTAAGTACATTAAAAATAGTAAGTAAAAGATAAAAATATACAGATGGAGAGAGCTTGAATGAGTAAATATGCGATCAGTCCTTTGTTGGGGCAGGTGTTATCGAATGAATGTCCATCACGGGAAATATTGGAACATCTCGCGAACAAATGGTCGGTATTGGTTCTACGTTGTTTAAGTGAAGGGGTACATCGTTTTAGTGAGCTGAAACAGCGCATTGAAGGGGTGAGTGAAAAAATGCTGTCACAAACGCTAAAAATGCTGGAACAGGATGGTTTTATCCTGCGCACGGTCTATCCGGTGGTGCCACCCAAAGTGGAATATCAGCTGACCATTTTAGGTTCGCAAGCAGCAGAAAAAATGAATTATTTGATTGGCTGGGTAGAGCGGAGTTTGCCTGAGATTTTGGAAAATAAAGACCGTATTGCTAAATAAGAATTAAATTGTCTTGAGGGAAGCAATAAATGAAAAAATCTGAAAATTTGGTTGCTACTTTATTGGCGATCTATGGGATTTTATGTGCTATCAGCATTGCACTTTATGCGCTGATACAAATGTTTGTAGAAGATAAGTCTACTGCAACAAACCTTTTGATTTGGTCGGCGACAATGTTTGCCCCAATTGTTTTAATCATAAGTTTGAAGCAATGGAGTTTGCAAAAGAGATTAGAAGATTGTGCTTTATTAGCACAAAAAATCAGAAAAATAATGGAATTAAAATCAGCAGATATATGGTTTATAACTTGGTTCTTAAAAGAATATGAATATAAAGAAAATGAATCTAATGCTTTGATATTTGATAAGTGTAAGGAATTGCAAAATATTTTTCTCCAATATCATTACGATTTAAATGTAATTGAAGCTTCATACCATGGAGAAGATTCGGAGATTTTAGAAAAATACTTAAGTCAATTATGGGAAATTGAAGCGGGTATATTATTAGATATTGATGAGGTTAAAAGAGCAGAAGAAATTGAAACATTAAAGTATTTATTAGGTGATCCAAGCAGATTTATGCTCTTACACAAACAAGTTATAGATTTGTTACTTAAAATTTCGCTTTATCGGTTTGAATAATGTGCTTTTAAAGATTAAGAAGGAACAGGCTCTTTTAACCTATTCCTTCATTTAAATTTAAGCCTGCTTCATCTTTTTAAAATCAAAACGGTCAATCAGCAAAATTCCAATCGAGAAGACCAGACCGAGTGCAACACAGCCAATCCACCCAAAGTGTTCCCATGCATATACTGCACCCAGCGAACCCAAAGCTGCACCCGAAAAATAGATGGTCATATAGACTGCATTAATTCGTGAGCGTGCTTTTAGGTCAATCCGGTAAACCAGATTTTGGTTTAGGACATGAAAGGCGGTGAGACCAAAATAACTCATCAAAACCCCAATTGCGTAAACCCAAATATTCTGCTGGGCAAAGAACAGGGGAATACATGAAAACAGCATCAGAAAAATACACAGTTTTGCGACCAGATTTTCCTTGCCTTGCCCCACAGTTTTGCCCGACCAGCTCGATGAATAAATCCCGATAACACCGAGCAAGCCAAACAGGCCAATTTCAAAATCACTAAAGTAGTAAGGTGCATTGCCTAGGACAAAGGTCATCGAGGTAAAGACCATCGACAAGATACCAAAGCCCAAAGCACCGGCACAGGCACGACGGATTAAATGTGGATTGTTTCGGGCAAGTGTAAACAATGAACGGTAAATACTGCTGATGGTTAAGCCAGTTTGAGGTTGAGTATTCGGTAATTTTTTCCACATCACAACAGCAAACAGCAGGGTGATCACGCCACTGGATAAATACACAGCTTCCCAGGACCAGTATGTTGAGACAAAACCAGCAAAGGTCCGTGACAGGATAATCCCCATCACCAAACCGCTCATGAGTTTTCCAACCGTTGCAGCACTGGATTCGGGTGGACTAATTGTTGAGGCAAAAGGAATCAAAACCTGAGCGGAAATTGCCCCAAAGGTAGCACACAGGGTGAAAAGATATAAGGTGCTAAGGGTGGTGCTCAATGACAGCAGAATTTGCGAGATGGCAGCAAATACCATCAAACTGACCACAAGTTTACGTTTATTCAGGAAGTCGCCTAAAGGCACCAACAGCATTAAGCCAAGTACATAACCAATTTGGGCAAGCACGACGGTTAAGCCAGCCTGACTGGTGTTAATTCTCAAACTCTTTTCAATCGAATAAATCAGCGGCTGATTAAAATAAGCCGAACCTGCACATAAACCGCAGGCGATTGCCATAAGCAATACAAATTGTGATGACAAAGGGCTGACAGTTTCAGGTTTTGGCAAAGACATGATCAGGACTCAAACAACGCTGCATGCACTATAAGGAGAGTTGTTCAGATTCTGAAATAAGTAAAATCAATCATGTGATCATTAATTTATATCAACGGTTGGAAAATAATTGCTTGGCAAAAAGATCGGACAACATCAGCTTTTTGATTGATGTTTATAAAATAAAACTAAATTCAGTCATCTTCATGGAGTGCTGAATAAATATATTCGAGAAATTCTTTAAAATATGGCAGAATATGGGGTTTTAAAGTTTTTAGAGGATTGGCAGCATGCGCTTTGTTGATGAAGCAGTCATTACCGTAGAGGCTGGCGACGGTGGCAATGGCGTAGCCAGTTTTCGCCGTGAAAAGTTCGTACCATTTGGTGGTCCAGATGGTGGTGACGGTGGCCGTGGCGGTAGTATTTATATTCAGGCCAACGATGACACCAGCACCCTAGTAGATTATCGTTATACACGTAAATTTCGTGCAGAACGTGCAAAAAATGGTCGCGGTGCAAACTGTGCAGGCCGCGGCGGTGAAGACACCGTATTACTGGTTCCGGTTGGAACTACCATTGTAGATACAGAATCTGGCGATATCATCGGTGACCTGGTCGCTGATGGTCAGCGTGTATTGGTTGCAGCAGGCGGTGAAGGTGGTTTAGGGAATACTCACTTCAAATCTTCTACCAACCGTTCACCACGTAAATGTACTCACGGCGCCAAAGGTGAATTCCGTGAAGTGCGTCTAGAACTTAAAGTATTGGCGGATGTTGGCTTGCTTGGGATGCCTAACGCAGGTAAATCGACCTTTATTCGTGCGGTTTCTGCTGCAAAACCAAAAGTTGCAGACTATCCATTTACCACCATGGTGCCGAATCTGGGCGTGGTTGATGCTGACCGTCACCGTTCATTTGTGATGGCCGATATTCCCGGACTGATTGAAGGTGCATCTGAAGGTGCGGGTCTGGGTATTCGTTTCCTTAAGCATTTGGCCCGTACCCGTATTTTGTTGCACATTGTTGATGTACAACCGATTGACGGCTCAGATCCGGCACACAATGCCAAAGCAATTTTGAATGAGTTAAAAAAATTCTCTCCAACACTTGCTAAATTACCAGTGGTACTGGTGCTGAACAAGGTTGACCAACTTGACGAAGATACGCGTGAAGAATGGTGTAAGCATCTTCTTGAGGAAATGCAATGGGCAGGTCCGGTATTCAAAACTTCAGGCCTCATGTCTGAAGGGACTAAAGAAGTTGTGTATTACCTCATGGATGAAATCGAGAAACAACGTGAACTCGAAGCTGAAGATCCAGAATACGCAGCACAATTAAAAGCGTTCCGTGACCAGCTTGAAGCTGAAACACGTGAACAAACCATCGCAGCGAAAGAAGCGTATCGTGAGATGCGTCGTCAACAGCGTCTTGCCGGTATTCTAGGTGATGACGATGATGATGAAGACGGTGATGATGGTGAAATGGAAGTGTACTACGTACGTTAAGCTCTGCAATAAGAGTAACTGAGGACAAGATGATAGAAGTGGTAGATGGGCAACGTCAGCTCAAGGCTTGTAAACGAATCGTTGTTAAAATCGGATCATCTTTACTCACAGCAAACGGAACAGGGTTAGATCTGGATGCAATTTCGCATTGGGCGAAACAGATTGCAGATCTGCACAATGCAGGACATGAGATTATTCTGGTGTCTTCCGGTGCTGTGGCTGAAGGTATGGTGCGAATGAAACTTGAGAATCGACCCACCGATCTACCCAGTCTTCAGGCTTGTGCTGCCATAGGTCAAATGGGGCTGATTCAAACCTGGTCGAGTGTTCTGGAAAATCATTCCATTCAAACGGCGCAGGTTTTATTGACTCACGATGACCTGGCAGACCGCCGTCGCTATCTCAATTCATGTGATGCCTTACAGAACCTGATTGACTGGCGTGTGATTCCGGTGATCAATGAAAATGACACGGTATCGACTGATGAAATCCGCTTTGGTGATAATGATACCTTGGCCGCTATGGTGGCAGGTCAGGTGCATGCAGATTTGCTGATTATCCTGACCGATCAGCAAGGCATGTTTGACTCCGACCCACGTTCTAATCCGAATGCCAAACTGTTCCATACCGTGCGTGCTTTGGATGAAAGCCTGTTTGATATGGCCGGTGGTGGCGGTAAATTTGGTCGTGGCGGTATGCTGACCAAAGTCCGTGCTGCGCGTCTGGCGGCAAAATCAGGTTGTCCAACCCTGATTGCCAGCGGTGAAAGTGACAATGTCTTGGCGCGTTTAATGTCGGGTGAGTTGTTAGGAACCTTGTTTATCACGGATAATGACCGTATTACCGCACATCAGCAATGGTTGGCGGCACATCTACAAACGGCTGGTCGTTTGGTTCTTGATGATGGTGCAGTAAAAGCGATTAAAGACAATCACCGCAGCTTGTTACCTGTAGGGGTAAAAGCGGTGGAAGGTCACTTTGAGCGTGGTGATGTGGTGGAGTGTGTAGACCAAGAGGGTCATCGCATTGCTGTTGGTCGCGTCAACTTCAGTTCGCGTTCTGCGGAAATTGTCAAAGGCTTGGCCTCTGATAAAGTGCATCAGGTGTTAGGTGAAGCACGTTCGCTAGAGATGATCCATCGCAATCATATGGCGATTTACTAAGTTTTATAGATTCAAAAAAATCCCGCTTTAAAGCGGGATTTTTTATGAATTAGAAGTAGCGATTTCAATAGCGATTCTTTTTTCTTGCGATGAATATCTAAATACGCTTGTTGCGGATTTTGTGGACGTAAAAATGTAAGAGCACTTTTGTTCATTATACTTGAACGTTTAGGTACTGCTGTTGCTATGTCTAGCTTAGATGCCAATAGGTTAGATGAGTTAGATTCGTTACTCAAGGCTGCCCATAATTTAGCTGTCCCTATTTTAGCCAAAGCTGCTTGTGCTTTTTTGGCAGCTCGCCGTTCTGTTTCTTCATCATGTAAACGTAAACGAATCAGGGCAATCGTCGCGACAATTTTGGATATTTTTGTTTTATTGGGTGAAGTAAACCCCCATAACACCCATGTTGCAATCGCTGCCCACCCGACTGGGCCAAGCACAATACCTAATAAGGTCGATGCACCGGTAAAGACTCCAAATCCGAACACACCTAAACCAATCTTGGAGAGAAAAATGCTCATCAGCATATAGGTAGTAAATCCGCCTATTTCACCCAAAACAATGAGACCTGCAACACCACGCGCTAATTTTTTATTTGTTAAACCTTTTTCTAGGGCAATGTTCTGAACAGCCTGATCAAACTGCTGTTTTTCTATATCGCTCATCTTGCTATAGCTGATATCAAGTAGCTTATACACAATCTGCTCTTCAATGGTTCTAGCATGTTTGTTTAGGAAGATTTCTAATGTGCGTTTTACCTGAGGTAAATAGGTTTGATATTTTTCAGGGGTTTTTCTAAGCTCTGTTTTGGTCTGGATTTTTTCTCGGAATCCTTCTATGTCATTGCTAAACTTGATATTATTTTTTTTAAATAAATCTGAAGTGCGAATTCTTGAATATGGTCATCATAGCACTCTGATTTATCGTAGTGCTCTATTTGCTCATAACGGGTAAAAGGCTTTTTCTTTAAAATGGTCTTGGCGACATCATCCAGCATATCAAGATAACTATTGCCTTGACCTCGACAGACATTTGCAAAGGAGTTACCACCCGAGCAGGTGATTTCATCAAAAAGTTTATCGACATGCAGGGGGTGAGTATAAGAATAAGGAGCTTTATCACGATCGTTCATGACAATTCGGGTGAGTTGTAATTTTTCTTCGTCAGTGGCCTGTTCTAATAGCTTATATAAAAGGTGATTCGATAAGAATTTGTCATCTAGGATCGCTTGATTCACGTTTAACCCCAATATACTGGCCATATTGAAATAGCCTGTTTATTTTATGATGCTGATGCTATGTGTTTGAGATCAAACAAAATGATCTGCTTAATGAATATAATAAAAATCCACTAATTTGGCGAACACTTCTGTATGCAATATTCACATCATCCAAAATTGAAAGCTTTTCCTGAATGTATGAAATTAGCTTTTCAATATGTATCATCACAGGAGACACGTGTTCAGGCACGTTAAGAATGCTAAGCAAATCAAGATTTAAACTTTGATGGACATGCAAGAGTCGGAAGGGATGAAAGCAGAGGAATGTTATATATTTTACAAGAAAATAGACTGAAACTCTTAAAAAAATTGTCATTATATTGTTGTAAATCGCCTCTTTAGTTCATTAAAAAACCGTGTATTTACACGGTTTTTATTTAAATCCTCATTAGAGAACTTGCATAAGCCAAAAATATTCAATATTTGATTTTTAAAATCAGCATTGCCTCATTTAATTGTCTAAATATTTATACCTTTGCGTAGGCATTAGCTCTACTTTTGAAAGGTCAAAAGTAGACAAAAACCTTTTGTTTCCCATACACGACATCCTTGTCGTGATGGGAAACGTGTGGCATCCATGCCACACTCATGACTCCAATATTTGCTAAAGCCTATTTTTGATTTTGGCTTTAAGAACGACTTGTGGTAATTGAAAAGTGATTTATGAAAGAAGTCTATTTAATTATTTAAACTGAATTGAACCATTGGCATTAACGGTAATTTTTGATTCACCGGCCTCAACATTTTGTGCATCAGCGGCCTCAGCACCTGCAAATTTCGCCATATTGGCACGCATCATTACCGGTTGAGGGTAATAGTTATTGGTATTCAGGTTGAGGTTAACCAATTGATAGCCTGATTTATTCCATGCCGAAGTCAACATTTGTGCGCGTTGCTGAAAGTTTTTCGATGCTTCCACCATCAATTCATTTTCCACTTTTTTACGTTGTGCATCGGAAACGGTAAAGTTGATCGACTGGGTTTGGAAGTTTTGTTGTAATTCGCTGATTAACTGGCTGACGGCTTTAAAATCGGTACTTTTTAGGCGAATTTCAGCTCGGCCACGCCATTCTTTCAATTTCTGGCTGTCATTGTCATACACCGGATAAGTGCTCTGTGTACCCGTTTCAACTTTCACTTGCGGGTATTTTTTCGACGCTGCTATGGCCTGGTTCATGAGTTGTGTAATGAGGGCTGAAAGTTCAGCTGGCTGCTTCTTGCTTCTTTCAATATATAAAACCGCATACATTTCATCATTGGAAATCTGGCGAGTGGCTTCAGCCTGGACATTGACTAAATTATAATTCAGCTGCTCTGTTGGCTGCGCAAAGGTAGCTGTTGAAAGTAGGCTAGTAAGTACCAGAGAAGAGAGAGTTAAATATCGCATTATTTTTACCTATTTTTTGTAAAGAAAAGTTCAGCCTTTAATAAACATGGTATCGCTACTTCATGAGGATTTTTTGTAGACTTTGTGTCAAGATTGTAAATGGTTTGATCAATCTTATAAAAAAATGGCTTGCAAATAAAATATTTAAAAATTAATTACTTAACTTGATTTAACTTGAACGGTTACGTTCATTTAATCTGTTGCATAAAAAAAGTATAAAAATAAGGTTTTCTTTAGTCTGTCACACTGTAAGATGATAATTCAATCTAAGAATTGGCTTGATATATTTTTTTGATCGGTTTTGGGCAGATAAAGTCATAAAACTTGTTTATTTTATTGAAAAATTCTGTATCATCCGCCGTTTAGTTATGATGTATAAATCAAGTCGTCAAACTAGATTCTATAAAGCACCGAGTCAAAGGACCACAAGTCACCCGACTTATTTCTTTCAACCCATATCAGAGATGGTAATTCGATATGAGCGTTTCTTCTGTAAATCCTGCCACTAAGTCTACTAACGAATACTATTTGACTCGCCAAAGCCAAATGGAATCCAATGTTCGTAGCTATCCACGTAAATTGCCGTTAGCGATAGCAAAAGCCTTAGGTTGTTGGGTTACTGATGTTGAAGGTACAGAGTACCTCGATTGTTTAGCTGGGGCAGGAACATTGGCTTTAGGCCATAATCATCCTGCGGTAATTCAAAGTATCCAAGATACGCTAGCAAGCGGTCTTCCATTACATACTTTAGATTTAACGACACCTTTAAAAGATGCATTTACTGAAGCATTACTTGAACAGCTCCCTGGTGGGAAGGAAGAGTATTGCCTACAGTTCTGTGGTCCGTCTGGTGCAGACGGTACAGAAGCAGCAATTAAATTAGCAAAAACTTATACCGGTCGTAGCTCAGTGATCAGCTTCTCAGGTGGCTATCACGGTATGACACACGGTTCTTTGGCAATGACAGGTAACCTGTCTGCGAAGAATGCAGTCAATGGCTTGATGCCAGGCGTACAGTTTATGCCATATCCGCATGAATACCGTTGCCCATTAGGCATTGGCGGTGAAGCGGGTGTTGATGCCTTGACTTATTATTTCGAAAACTTCATTGAAGATGTAGAAAGCGGTGTAACCAAGCCAGCAGCTGTGATTCTTGAAGCGATTCAAGGTGAAGGCGGTGTGGTGACTGCACCGGTTAAATGGTTGAAGAAAATCCGTGAAGTGACTGAAAAACACAATATCGTGTTGATTCTTGACGAAGTTCAAGCAGGCTTTGGACGTTCAGGCAAAATGTTTGCCTTTGAACATGCGGGTATTGAACCTGACGTGGTCGTAATGTCTAAAGCTGTGGGTGGTAGCTTGCCGCTTGCAGTACTGGGTATTAAACGTAAATTTGATGCTTGGCAGCCAGCAGGTCACACCGGTACTTTCCGTGGTAACCAATTGGCGATGGGTACAGGTCTTGCGACCATCAAAACCATCAAAGAACAAAATCTTGCACAAAATGCGCAAGAACGTGGCGATTTCTTACAAGCTGAATTGAAAAAATTAGCAGTGGAATTCCCATGTCTCGGTAACGTACGTGGCCGTGGTTTGATGATCGGTATTGAAATCGTTGACGAACGTCAAAAAGCAGATCATATGGGTTCATTCCCTGGTGATTCTCAATTGGCTGCTGCAATCCAGGCTGCATGTTTCGATAACAAACTGTTGTTAGAAAAAGGTGGTCGTAACGGTACTGTGATTCGTTTACTTTGCCCGCTTATCATCACCCAAGACGAATGTGTTGAAGTGATTGCCCGCTTTAAGAAAGCAATTGCTGAAGCGCTTGTTGCAGTTCGAGGTGCATAAGGCATGGTAGATTTTGCAGAACACCGTAAAGCGTTATTCTGCAATGATGCAGGTTCCATTGCTGACTATCAGTCAGCAATGGACGAAGCGGTAAAAGCCGTTTCTGCATGGTTGCAAAACGACAAAATGTACACCGGCGGCAGCATTAAAGAGCTACGCAGTGCAATTGCATTTCATCCTTCAAAAGAAGGCATGGGTCTACACAAATCGCTTGAACGTATGGTTGAGCTTTTCTTAAACAAAAGCCTGAAAGTTCATCATCCGCACTCGTTAGCACATTTGCATTGCCCGACCATGGTGGCAAGCCAGATTGCAGAAGTATTGATTAATGCAACCAACCAGTCTATGGACTCATGGGATCAAAGCCCTGCCGGTTCATTGATGGAAGTGCAGTTGATTGACTGGCTGCGTCAAAAAGTCGGTTATGGCTCAGGTCAGGCAGGTGTATTCACCTCTGGCGGTACCCAGTCGAACCTGATGGGTGTGCTGCTTGCGCGTGATGCCTGCATCGCGAAAAACTGGAAAGACGAAAACGGCAATCCGTGGTCAGTTCAGCGCGATGGTATTCCTGCTGATGCGATGCGTAATGTCAAGGTCATCTGTTCTGAAAATGCACACTTCTCTGTGCAAAAGAATATGGCGATGATGGGCATGGGCTTCCAGTCTGTAGTCACTGTTCCTGTAAATGAAAATGCACAGATGGATGTAGATGCACTGGAAAAAACCATGGCGCATCTTCAGGCTGAAGGCAAGATTGTGGCTTGCGTAGTTGCAACTGCAGGTACGACTGATGCCGGTGCGATTGATCCATTAAAACAGATTCGTGAAATCACTAACAAATATGGCGCGTGGATGCACATTGATGCAGCTTGGGGTGGTGCACTGATTCTGTCTAATGACTATCGTTCTATGCTCGATGGTATTGAGTTGTCTGATTCCGTGACACTCGATTTCCATAAGCATTATTTCCAGACCATTTCGTGTGGCGCGTTCTTGTTAAAAGACGAAGCCAACTACCGTTTCATGCATTATGAGGCTGAGTACTTGAACTCTGCTTATGATGAAGAACATGGCGTGCCAAACCTGGTGTCTAAATCACTGCAAACAACACGTCGCTTTGATGCATTGAAATTGTGGATGACGGTTGAAGCATTGGGTGAAGAGCTTTACGGTTCAATGATCGATCATGGCGTGAAACTGACCCGTGATGTTGCTGATTATATTAAAGCGACTGATGGTTTAGAGCTTCTGGTTGAACCGCAATTTGCTTCGGTCTTGTTCCGTGTAGTGCCAGCAGGCTATCCTGCTGAATTGTTAGATACATTGAACCAGAACGTTGCGGATGAACTGTTTGCTCGCGGTGAAGCGAATATTGGCGTGACTAAAGTGGGTCAGGTTCAATCCTTGAAGATGACTACACTTAGTCCAGTTGCGACTTTAGATAACGTGAAGAACCTGCTTGGCCTTGTGCTTGCAGAGGCTGATCGTATCAAAGGTCCAATCGCGGATGGTACATATACGCCTGCAATTGATTAATTGATTGTCTGTGTGAAATGAGGAGGCCATACGGTCTCCTTTTTTTTATTTAAGATTGTACAACCTCATTTGATTTATGAGGTATCAATATTGATCTGATTGGAAGAGATGTGGTTGAAAAGTTTTGCTTTAAATTCAAGCTGTAAATTACAGACTAAAACTTTTTAGAGACCAGTATTCTGCAAGCAAGTCCCAGTCATGTTCTTTAAAGACCATGTGAGCGGGTCAATCAGGATTAGAATTTTTAATTGTTTTAATGTTTATGGTCATATCATTGTCATTATTTATTTTTGACTATATGACAAAATCATGTTTATGAATTTCAGAGATTTGGACAAGTGGTGGTAAAAATTAGAGTAGTGTAACTTTGAGACGGGACAGAGAAAGCCTGATACAGATAGAAAAGAAATCCAGAAACAGAACATTTTTATGGTCTGTACATAGAATAAACACCCTGCAAGTAGAAACAGAAGGCATGAGAAAATGACAGATTTAAGAAATATTACAAATTCGTACTCAAAAACAATGTTTGAATAATATTTTTGATTGGTTTTTAGTTATTGAATTTAAAAGATATTTTTAAAAACCCTACAAAAGAAATGAATTATCATAAAAGCGTCACAAAGCTGTAACTTGATTGTCATATTCTAAAATCAAAATGCAATCATCGAAATAAGTACAAAACTTTATAAAAAGTAGCGTACTTCAAAATTGCATCTATTGAAGAGAGAAAAGAATGCGCTTAAACCACATCGCACTTGCTTTAGCACTTTCAGGGGCAGCTGTAGCAACAACAGCAAATGCAGCTCGTGATACTATCCAGATCGCTGGTTCTTCGACTGTTTTGCCATACGCAAGTATTGTAGCAGAAGAATTTGGTAATACTTTCCCGCAATTTAAAGCACCGGTGGTGGGTTCTGGTGGTACATCTGGCGGTTTAAAACAATTCTGTCAGGGTGTAGGTGATAATACCATCGACATCGCCAATGCATCTCGTAAAATTAAAGATACTGAATTGGCTGCATGTAAAAAAGCTGGCGTAAACCAAGTAATCGAAGTTAAAGTAGGTTATGACGGTATTGTATTCGCATCTAACTCAAAGAAAGCAGCTTATAAATTACGTCCACAACATGTATTTGCTGCACTGGCTGCACAGTTGCCTTCACAAGGCAAATTGGTTCCAAACCCGTATACACGCTGGAATCAAATTGACAAAGCACTTCCAAATGAACCAATCACATTGGTAATTCCAGCTTCTAACCACGGTACACGTGAAGTGTTCCAGGAAAAAATGGTTGAAGCAGGTTGTGAATCTTACGCATATTTCAAAAACTTAGATAAAGATGCTCAGAAGAAAGCATGTTCAAATTTCCGTAAAGACGGAAAAGTCATTGAAATTTCTGGTGATTATACTGAAACACTTGCACGTTTAAAAACTTCTCCAAGTGCAGTTGGTGTGTTTGGTTTAGGTTTCTATGACCAAAACCGTGACAAATTACGTGTAGCTACAGTGAATAATGTGACCCCATCAGAGAAAACGATTCTAAATGGTTCTTACCCGGTATCACGTCCATTGTACTTCTACGTAAAAGGTGAGCACCTTAAATCAATCAAAGGCTTACAACAGTATTCTGAGTACTTCCTGAATAAGAAAGTTTCAGGTAAAGGCTCTAAACTGGAAAAAGCTGGTCTGATTTCTATGTCAGACAAAGAACGTGCCAAAGTTCTTGCAAATTTGAAAGCCGGTAAAGCGGTTAAGTAATTAGGATAAATGAGCTGACGGTAGAATAATTTCTACCTTCGGCTTTTTTGTATAGACAAGTTTTTCAAAGCATGAAAATTGAAAAATGCTGGAGAATACATGAATCTGCTACTTATGGGCGTGTTGTTGGCATTAATTGCCATCGCCTATCAAATCGGGTTATCAAAAAGCCGTAACCTAGCAGGTAAGGGAAATAACACTGCAAAGTTGCACTCGCGTCCTGGCTATTACGGGGCACTGGTGGCTTTATGGTGTGGTATCCCTGCTTTTTTAATTTTACTGGTTTGGAATATTGTCGAACCGAACATTCTGCGCCATGTGGTGTTAAATAATGTCCCTGCAAACGTTGCAGCGACATTGGATCGTGCCGGTATAGAAGTGCTCATTGATCGTGTTAAAGCGATTGCTTCGGGTTTTGGTGTGAGTGATCAAGCCGCAGCCTATGAAATTGCAGCCGCACAGCAACTCGCGAAAATTGAAACGATTAGTTCTTTTGCTAAATTGGCTTTAGTGATTTGTGCCGCTTTGGCGGGTCTGGTGATGGCTAAAAAGCGCATTGCCCAGCAATATCGTGCCCGTAACCAGGTTGAAAAAATCATTAATTGGGGCTTGGCTCTATGTTCCGGTGTGGCCATCTTAACCACCATCGGCATTGTACTTTCGATGTTTAGCGAAGCCATGCGCTTTTTCCATTTTGTCAGTCCGATCGATTTCTTTTTTGGTACGGAATGGAACCCTGGATTTAGTACTTCTGGAAATGCAGAAGGCAGTTATGGCCTGTTGCCATTAATCTGGGGAACCCTGATGGTGAGCGGAATCGCCTTATTGGTTGCGGTTCCTGTTGGACTGATGATTGCTATCTATCTGGCTGAATATGCACCTTCAAGTTTTCGTGCCTGGGCAAAACCTGCCATTGAAGTTTTAGCCGGTATTCCAACCATTGTTTATGGCGTGTTTGCATTGATGGTGATTGGCCCATTCTTCAAGTTGCTTGGCGAAAGCATTGGACTACACATTAATGCAACCAGTGCCTTAACTGCTGGTTTTGTCATGGGCATCATGATTATTCCGTTTGTATCTTCATTGTCGGATGACATTATTACCCAGGTGCCACGTGCACTACGCGATGGTTCTTTAGGGTTGGGTGCAACCAAGTCTGAAACCATTCGTCAGGTGGTTCTGCCTGCTGCACTGCCGGGGATTATTGGCGCATTCCTACTTGCCGCATCACGTGCGATTGGTGAAACCATGATTGTGGTTCTGGCAGCAGGGAATAGTCCATTATTGCATGTCAATCCGCTAGAAGCCGTATCTACAGTTACTATTACCATTGTGAACCAGTTAACCGGCGATACCGACTTTGCCAGCCCGCAAGCTTTGGTGGCATTTGCATTAGGTCTAACGCTGTTTGTCATTACGTTAGGTTTAAACATTGTTGCACTGTATATCGTGCGTAAATATCGCGAGCAATACGAATGAGTACATCAAATACATCTTCTATGGGGCAAAGCTTTGACCCACAAGCTGCAGCTGAATTACGCGAAAAACGTAAACAGAGAATTGCCAGTTCTTTAGCCAAACGTCATCGTAAAGAAAAGACATTCCGTATTTTAGGCTTTTCTGCAGTTGTGACAGGTTTGTTCTTTGTGGTGCTTTTATTCGGAAGTATTTTAGCGAAAGGCTTACCTGCATTCTGGCAAAGCAGTCTCTCTGTACCGGTCTATTTCGATCCTGCCATCATTCAGGTGGGTGCAAAACCTACGCAGAAGGACGGCGAATCTCCAGCCCAGTTTGCAGAGCGTACCATTGCCTGGCAAACCGAAATGGGCATGGTGGATTGGGATGCCTTGATTGTTAATGGCATGATTGCAAAAGATCCTTCAATTGCCTCAAAACGTGATGATTTATCCGCTTTGTATACCAGTTCAGAGGCCTATCGCTTGCGTGATATGGTAATGGCTGATCCAACGCTGATTGGCAAAAAAGAAGAGATCAAGATTCTGGCCGATGCCAATGTCGATGTATGGCTAGCAGGTAATATTGATCGCAGTTTACCTGATGACCAGCAACAGCTTAGTCCTGAAATTCGCCAGCTTGCCGATGATTTAAAAGCCAAAGGTGTGATTGAGAATAGCTTTAATACCAATATCTTTACCAATCCAGACTCACGCAGTTCACCTGCAACTTCTGGTCTTGCAGGTGCATTCATGGGCTCAGTGTTCATGATGCTGATCGTGATTTTTATCTCGATTCCGATTGGTGTGGCATCAGCGATTTATCTTGAAGAATTTGCGCCTAAAAATTGGATTACAGATGTTGTTGAAGTGAATATCAATAACTTGGCAGCGGTTCCTTCGATCGTCTTTGGTTTGCTCGGCGCTGCCATTTTTATTGGCTGGATGCATTTACCCCTTTCTGCCCCCTTGGTCGGTGGTCTGGTACTGAGTCTGATGACCTTGCCAACCGTGATTATTACCACACGTGCATCACTGAAAGCAGTACCACCATCCATTCGTCAGGCGGCATTGGGTCTGGGTGCTTCCCGTGTACAAACGGTATTTCATCACGTGCTGCCTTTGGCGCTTCCGGGCATTTTAACCGGCGCCATTATTGGGGTAGCACAAGCCCTCGGTGAAACCGCACCCTTACTTCTGATTGGGATGAGTGCTTTTGTAGCAAGCGTGCCAGCGACACCACTCGATCAATCTACTGCATTACCGGTACAAATTTTCTTATGGCAGGGTAACGAATTACGTAACTTCTTTGAAGGACGTACTGCTGCCGCAATTATTGTCTTACTGGCGCTGATGGTTGGTTTGAACAGCCTTGCCATCTGGTTACGTAAGAAACTTGAAGTGCGCTGGTAAGTGAGGACAATATATGAATACTGTAACAGCTATGACACAAGCAAATTCCTTAGAACAGGATGAATCCGTGAATCCAGAACAGAAACAGTTTATCGCTCCCGAAGTCGATCAAAAACATCCTGGTACTTCATTTGTTTCTCAATTCGATACTCATACTTCAACGAAAAAAGAAAATGAAACATCGAATGTTAAAATAAGTACTTCAGATGTCCATGTTTACTATGGCGAAGCAGAAGCCATTAAAGGTATTGACATCAATATCTATGAAAATGAAGTGATTGCCTTTATTGGTCCATCGGGATGTGGTAAATCAACTTTCCTGCGTACCTTAAACCGTATGAACGACACCATTGATACCTGTCGCGTGACCGGTAAGGTGATGCTTGATAATCAGGATATCTATGACCCGAATCTGGACGTGGTTTTACTGCGTGCACAGGTTGGTATGGTGTTCCAGAAACCGAACCCATTCCCGAAATCAATTTTTGATAACGTGGCGTATGGTCCTAAACTGCATGGTTTGGCGCGTGATAAATACGACCTGGAAGAAATTGTGGAAAATAGCCTGCATAAAGCGGGGCTGTGGAATGAAGTCAAAGACCGTTTAAACCAGCCGGGTACAGGTCTTTCAGGTGGTCAGCAGCAGCGTTTATGTATTGCGCGTACTATTGCGGTGAGTCCGGAAGTGATTCTGATGGATGAGCCATGTTCAGCGCTGGACCCGATTGCAACGGCTAAAATTGAAGAACTGATTTCAGAACTTTCAACCCAATATACCATTGCGATTGTAACGCACTCGATGCAACAGGCTGCACGTGTATCTGACCGTACTGCCTATTTCCATTTGGGTGACTTGATTGAAGTCAATTCGACTGAAAAAGTCTTTACTCAGCCAGATCACCAATTGACTGAAGCGTATATTACCGGTCGCTTCGGTTAATCTGAACACCATTTCTAAAAAGAGCCGTAAGGCTCTTTTTTATTTCACTATTGTTGTATTGAAGTTAGAAAGACTGGTTTTCTTTTTGGTTAATGATCATTATTTGCAAAATATAAATTGAATTTTTGTGTGATTGCCCACATCTTATGCAAGATAAATATGAATTAAATGAGTCTGTATCTGTATGTTATTTCACAATCCCAAATTACCCGCTGAAATCCGTATCAACCATTTAAACGCACGTGTAAATGAACAACGAAAAAAAATTGCACAAGCGACTGCATCTAAATTGGAACAACTGCATCTTGCCCAACAGCTTTCAAAAGAAGCGCGTTTACGTAAAAAGAATAATCAAAAAATTTATGTGCTTGACTTCAAAGGTGACACAGCAGCCTCTGCCGTAGAAAACTTGCGTGAAGAAATTACCCTGATTTTAGCCACTGCAAAAGCAGGGTGTGATCGTGTTGTGGTGCGTCTGGAAAGCCCAGGCGGTATGGTGCACGGCTATGGTCTGGCAGCTGCCCAGCTGGTGCGTTTGCGGGATGCCGGTTTTAACCTGACGATTTGTGTCGATAAAGTTGCAGCCAGTGGCGGCTATATGATGGCCTGTATTGCCAATGAAATTGTATCTGCACCATTTGCCGTCGTCGGTTCCATTGGTGTGGTTGCACAGGTACCAAACTTTAACCGTCTGCTGAAAGAAAAGCACATTGACTTTGAACTTTATACCGCAGGTCAGTTTAAACGTACCGTGACCATGTTTGGTGAAAATACCGCTGAAGGTAAAGCCAAATTTGAACAAGAGTTACAGCAGACGCATGAGCTGTTTAAGCATTTTGTTGAAAAGTACCGTCCGCAGTTGAATGTTGAAAAAGTGGCAACAGGTGAGCACTGGTATGGAAAAGATGCGCTTGAATTGAATCTGGTAGATAAGCTGCAAACTTCAGATGAATATTTGCTTGCTTTATTGCCACAACATGAAGTCTTTGTGATTGAAACTCGACGTAAACCGACACTGGGTGAAAAGCTGGGTCTACAAGCGGCGCAAATAGCTGACGGTCTAGTCCCTGCAGTGATGAATAAAGTGATGGAATCATTGAGTAAAGCCAATGCAAATTTGCTACAAATGCGTGACCCTAAACTTTAATTGAAAGCTGTTTGCTGATTTTAAAATTGCGCTCTGATGAGCGCAATTTTTTTGACTGACTGTAGCTTAATATCCGATTCAATTTGATCCGTAAGCGTCCGCTGAACACACCTTATGAATTCATCCTATAAGCCTTAATTTAGTCCCCACTTAAAAACAAGTGGGGACTAAAATTTATGACTACAAATCACCAG
>NZ_JBIQOC010000062.1:0-29015 GCF_044130295.1 Acinetobacter uliginosus
CTCTGGAAAAACTGTGAAAAGCACCTAAATACGAGCCTTCAGTTCATTAATTTAGCCTTTTTAAGGCTACTTTTGCATAGAAAATATTCTGGATAGGTTCTAAGAGGCCTGCGCTTGTTTTTGCGCCAGTACATACTGATTTTCCGGACGTTTCAGTCCCAAGTTTTCACGAAGGGTGCTACCTTCATATTCGGTACGGAACAGGCCACGGCGCTGCAGTTCTGGCACAATCAGGTTGACAAAATCATTTAAACCGGCAGGCGTGCTTGGTGGCAGAATATTAAAGCCATCTGCAGCTTCATTTTCAAACCATTCTTGTAGTTGGTTCACAATCTGCTCAGGAGTACCCACCAGCGTCCAGTGGCCACGTGCAGAGGCTACATATTCATACAGTTGGCGGATGGTAAAGTTATGCTTGCGGGCAATATCAATCATCATCTGCTGGCGACTGCCAAAATTGATCAAGCTTTCATCCAGTTCAGGGAAAGGCTCATCGATGTCATATTGTTCCAGATCGATTCCGCCGGCCAAACCGGAAAGCAGACCCAGACCGACTTGTGGATGAATAAGACTGTTTAACAGATCGTATTTTTCCTGTGCTTCTTCTGCCGTTTTTGCCACAAAAATCGAAACACCCGGCATGATTTTCAGGTCATCCGGATGACGGCCATATTTAGCTAAACGACCTTTCACATCACGGTAAAATTCCTGTGCATCGGCTAAATTCTGCTGTGCAGTAAAAATCACTTCGGCATATTTTCCAGCCAGCTCACGGCCATCTTCCGACTGACCTGCCTGTACAATCACCGGATAGCCCTGTGGCGGGCGCGGTACGTTTAATGCTCCTTGCACTTCAAAATATTTGCCCTTGTGCTGAGGTTCATGAAATTTTTCTGGCTGGAAAAACTGTCCAGAGACTTTGTCATATACAAAGGCATCATCTTCCCAGGAATCCCAGAGTTTCTGTGCAACCTCAATAAATTCATGTGCACGTGCATAGCGGCTTTTTGCATCTGGATGTTCGGACAGGCCAAAATTGCGCGCGACTTGTTTAGAGGCTGTGGTGACTACATTCCATGCCGCACGTCCTTTGGAAATATGATCCAGTGAGGCGTATTTGCGTGCCAGCGTATATGGGTGCTCATAGGTGGTCGATGCAGTAGCGACAAAACCAATATTTTTCGTCACTGCAGACAGGGCAGCGAATAGGGTGACTGGTTCAAAGCCAGTATCTTTATCGCCCAGACCCCAGCCTTTGCTGGTGGCGGAACCCCAGTCGCCGCGTACAGCTAAAGTGTCCGCCAAAAAGTAGGCATCAAATAAACCACGTTCTGCCGTTTTGACCAGCTCAATGGCATAGTCAATATTTAAATGATTCTGCGGACGTGAGTCCGGATGACGCCAGCCGGCAGCATGCTGAGAAGTGGTTGGAATAAAAGCACCAAGACGGATTTTACGTTCAGCCATGAGAAAAACCTTGTGTTTTTTATGTTGTCAGCTGGTTATAACAAGGAATTTTCAGGCTTAAAAATACGATAAAATTAAATCCATATAAAAAATATGGATTAAGCAGGAAAAACGCCAATCACAAGTTTTTTGCTTGGATTTATTTCGCTGTTAAAGGCTGAATATTACACCAGTGCCTTAATGGTCTTTTTCTTCCACACGAATTGGTAATACATGCCTTGCATGATGCACAGGATGACAAAGGCTAGGGCATAGGCATACCAGATGCCTTGCAAGCCCCACCATCGGCTGAACAGGTAGGCACAGGGCACTTCAATCAATAAAATCGCAGCAATATTAATCAGCATCGGTAGGGTCACGGTACCGCTGGCACGCATGATGGAAGCAAAAATTGCACTGGCACCAAAGAACAGGATGGACCACAGCACAATAAATAACAGCTGCTGTCCCAGTACCACCACCGTCGGGTCGGTGATAAACAGCACCATCAGATATTTCGAGAACAGATAGGCTAGAGCCACCAATCCACCGGTAATCACGATATTCATAGCAAGTGCAGTATGGGTCACTTTATTGAGCAGATCCGATTTTTCTGCACCAATCGCCTGTGCTGCAAAAATGGATGCGGCAATGGAAATAGACAGGGCGGGAAATTGGATGTAATTCAAGACCTGATTGACCGCGCCATAGGCTGCAGTGGCATGTGAACCATAACGGTTGACCAGGCCGACAATGACCAGCCCGGCAACAGATGTGGTGACCATCTGCACACCAGTAGGAATGCCTAAACGTAGAATAATTATACTCATTTCCGGGTGATGGCGAATATGGCTGAGCAGATGACGGTCAGGCTTCAGCGGGTGACCTTTTTTATTCAGGTAAATGTACAAAAAGATCAGGACTGCCAAGTAACCGACAGCGGTCGCAATCGCTGGAGCAATAATGCCCATTTTCGGAAAACCAAAATATCCGCCAATCAGCACCGGGGTGATCAGGACTCCGATCAGAATGGTCATGGCAGATGCAATCAGCGGTGTGGTACTGTCACCGACTCCGCGCAAAATCGAGCTATAGATAATATAAACAAACAGTAAAGGACTGCCGGCCAGCATCCACTGTACATAAGGCAGCGATAGGGGCATCACCTCCGGGGCGGTACCTAGGGCCAACAGAATGTTTTCGGCAAAAAATACCCCCAGCAGGGCAATGATACTACCGCCAATGAGGGTCATGAACAGGGTAGATCCCACCACATAGCGCACTTTTTCAATATTTTTCGCTCCCCAAGCCTGTCCAACCAATACCGTTGCACCTGTGGAAAGCCCAATCACAAAAGCCAGCAGGCAGAACAGAATTGGAAAGAATACCGCCACCGCTGCAATGGCATTCACCCCCATCATTTGCCCGACAAAAATGGTATTTATGGTTCCGGACAGGTTTTGCAGAATATTGGTCACAATCAATGGCCACAGAAAAATCAGAAATGTTTTCCACAGTTTTTGCTGGTTGAACAAGGAGCGATGATGAGGATGCATGGAACGTCCTGTAACTATTTTTTATCTTTTGATTCTTATTACTAACCCTACCTGAGTTAGCTTAAACAAGCCTTAGTTTTTCCGTAACCAAGGCCAAATTTGATTGCAAATGATGAACTTAAACAGCCGATAAAATGGCAGTAGCCTGCTCTAAGGTTTCATCTTTTTTGGCAAAACAGAAACGGATTAAACGTAAATTTTCCGGTGGCTGCTGATAAAACACGGAGATTGGAATGGCAACAATGCCATGCTGTTCAGCCAAGAATTTACACATCTCGACATCATCCAGATCGGGACGGATGGCACTGTAATTCAGGTTCTGGAAATAGGTGCCTTGTGAAGGGGTAAAATGAAAGCGCGAGTTACGCAGCCCTGAATTAAACAGGTCACGCTTTTCCTGATAAAAGTCTGCAAGCCCTTCAATATGTTCAGGATGCTGCTGCATAAACGTGGTCAGTGCCATTTGTACTGGTGTTACCCCGCAGAAACTGGCGAACTGATAGACCTGTCTGAATGTTTTCATCAGTTCAGGTGAGGCAATACAATATCCGGTTTTCCAGCCAGTGACATGGAAAGTTTTACCAAATGACCCGACCACAATGCTGCGGTCGCGAAGCTCCGGAAAGGACAAGGCTGAATAGTGCTTTTGACCGTCATAAATCAGGTGCTCATAAACTTCGTCGGATAGGACAATGATATTTTTATCGCGAATCAGTTCAATTAAATTTAACCAGTCCTGACCTGACCAGATAGCACCGCTCGGATTATGCGGAGTATTCACAATGATCATCCGGGTCTTATAGTTAATGGCATCTTTCACCCGGTTCCAGTCTACTGAAAATTGTGGGGCGGTCAGGGGAATGTGAACAGCTTTAGCTCCCACCAGTTTAACGCTGGGTCCATAACTGTCATAACTGGGGTCGAAAATAATCACTTCATCACCGGCATGAATCAGGGCTTGAATGGCCACAAAAATGGCAATGGTGGCTCCGGGGGTAATGGTGATTTCAGTCAGCGGATCAATCACCAATTGATCGCGTTGTAAAAATTGCTGGGCTACCTGTTCCCGCAGTGAAATCAAACCATCACTGGGTGCATATTGGTTAAAACCATCTAGAGCCGCCTGGCTTAAGGCTTTCAGCAGCGCGGGTGGAGCAGCAAAGTCGGGAAAACCCTGGGAGAGATTTAGGGCATTTAGGCGATGTGCCATCGCGGTCATCACGCTGAAAATGGTGACACCCTGTGCCGGTAGTTTGGAATGAATCTCAATCATGACCCGAACTCTTCAATATTCTTTTGCTTTTCAGTGTAACAGCAAGCGCCTCACAGCAGAATAAAAGGATAGGCTTAAGTTCTGCACATTTTTATCTAATTTCATCCATTTAACTGAATTACGCTGATGGATAAAATTAACAAAAAACCTACTGGACGAAAAAAACAACATTTCCTAGAATGCGTCTCAAATTAAAATAAAGCCATAACAACAATAAATGAACATGTTTAAAAATATCCATAATGTAATGGAGAGTGTGGGCTTAAGTTTGCAAAAGCGCGCCCTGCACATCCAGTTTTCCAATGAGTTGCTGAATGCTCAGGTCTTTATTCAACGTATTGAAGGGCAACACCGCATCAATCAGGGCCTAAAAGCTGAACTGATATGTCTGTCGACACATGCCTATATTCCGCTCAAACAATTTATTGGCGGACAGGTGGCTGTGGATCAGGTGACGGATTCAGGCGAGTTATCCCGAATCACGGGCATCGTGACAGGTGCCAGCCAAGGCCAAAGTGATGGTGCACTGACCCTGTATAAACTGACCTTTGAAGATGCAACGGCACTGTGGCACAAGCGCCGTAACAGCCGCGTGTTTATGAATAAAAGCGTGCGTGAGATTAGCGAAATCCTGTTTAAGGAATGGCAAAGCAAAAGTGACCTATTTGCAGCCAGTCTCAGTTTAAATATGCAAGGCCTGAGCAAAGAATATGATGTGCGTCCTTTTGTGATGCAGGCTAATGAAACCGATTATGAATTTTTAACCCGACTATGGCGTAGCGAAGGCATTAACTGGCTGATTGATGAAGCCGAGCATGTCGTTGCCAGCTCGGCAGCAGGCATTCAGGCGCAAAAATTATGTTTGATTGATGAGAATCATCAGTTTAATGCCTTAAAAAGAAGATCGGTGCGCTTTCATCGCAGCCATGCCGCAGAAGCGTTTGACTGCATCACCAGTTTTATTGCCGAACGCGCTTTGCAATCGACTGCCGTTCAGGTTCAGCGATGGCAAGCGAGTCTGCTGTCTCAGGAGCAACCCTATTCCCAGTTGAGCAAGCATCAGCATAGTGATGTACAGGACAATGCAAGCTTAAGTTTGGAACAGGCCTGGAGCATTAGCCCCGCATGGACATCTGACTTAACGGGTACGGATCAAAGTACTGTCTCAAACAACCAGCAACTGGAAAAACTGAACTGGCAACTGAGCCAGTACCAAAACTTGCAGGCCAAATATTTTACAGCCCAGAGCAGTGTACGTGATGCTCATGTGGGCTACTGGTTTGAATTGCTCGGCCATCCTGAAATTGACCAGCATTCAGGTTCAGATAAAGAATTCCTGATTTTAGGCAAGTCTTTTTATAACCAGAATAATTTGCCGAAAGACATCCATCGGCAAGTCGATAGCTTGTTGAGTTTAAGCCGTTGGCAGCAGTCGGGTGAGGAACGACAGGGGAATGAGCTGTATCTGGTGCGCTGCAATATTGCCGTAGTGCCTGAATATCATCCCCTAAATCACCGACCGGTAGCGTATCCGCAACGTGCCAGAGTAGTCGGTCCGGAAGGGGAAAGTATTTATGTCGATCAGTGGGGGCGAATAAAAGTCCGCTTTTTGTTTACCCGTGACGAGGATCATGGACATGATGGCGGAGCCGGCAGCAATGACAATGATAGCGATTCAGCCTGGGTGGATGTCCTGACCCCGTGGGCAGGTGAAGGTTATGGTGTGCGTTTTCATCCGCGGATTGGTGAAATAGTGGTGATTGACTTCTTTGAGGGGGATGTGGACCGGCCTTTTGTGGTGGGGCGGATTCATGAAGCGGAACGCCATCAGACCATGTTTGATGGCAAAGGGCAGTTACCGGAGACCAAAAAGCTCAGTGGTATCCGCTCGCAGGAAGTTGGTGGGTCGGGTTTTAACCAATTGCGTTTTGATGATACCTCTGGACAGATCAGTAGCCAGTTACAGAGTAGCCATGGCGCAAGTCAGCTGAATTTGGGACATCTTAGCCATCCCAAAGCTGCTGAGGCCAGTGAGGGTCGTGGTGAAGGTTTTGAGCTAAGAACGGATCACTGGGGTGCTGTTCGGGCGGGTGAAGGTTTGCTCATTTCCACACATAAACAAGATAGCGCGGCAGGTCATCATTTAGAGGTGAATCAGGCCAAACGTCAGCTTGAAAATAGTTTCAATCATTCAAAAGCACTCAATGACATAGCGAAAAATCAGCAAACAGATTCACTCACTGTTTTAGACAATTTAAAGCATTTTCTAGAGCAGATGGAACATAAGGATGAAGCTAAAGCAAATGCCTTTAAACAGGCCTTGATGATTCTTTCTGCGCCAAGCTCCATCGCCTGTGTCACCCATGAAGATTTACATTTCTCTGCTGATGGGCAGATCAGTCAAACTGCTGGAGATGCGATTAATTTCTCAACGCAAAAGTCATTCATTAGCCATGCTCAAGACAAGATCAGCCTGTTTGCAGCGCAGCAGGGCTTTAGTGCATATGCGGCGAAAGGCAAAGTCGAGCTTCAAGCACAGGATGATGCTATTGAAGCCATAGCCCGTAAGGTCATTAAGCTGATTTCGACCGAAGACCAGATTGAAATCACCAGTCCGAAAGAGATTGTACTGATAGCGGGTGGTTCACAGTTAAAGATCAGTGCAGAAGGTGTTTTTACGACTACGGCTGGCAAGTTTGAGAGTAAGGCGGGACAACATAGTTTTGTAGGAGGAGGGAAGGTCGTTATGCCTCAGATCAGTTTACCAATGTTTGAAACGCCTTATAGTAATCAGCTGGATTACAGCTGGAATCGTTTTTCAGAGGGTGAAAAGGAAATTTTTATTGTTGATCAATTAGATGGAAAATTAATTAAAAATATTAAAAATGAGCTGGATAGTGAAAAAAATATGAGTTCCTTCAGGTTCTATACGCCACAACAAACAGAATTTACAGCATTGGGGTTTAATTCTTTAAATACTTATTTAAGTCAGGACATATCAAACGATAATGGTGATGAGCTGATAGAAGAAACAGAAGAAGAAATTTTAGAAGATGATGAAGTTTACACAGAAGAGGATTTTGATTAATGAGTCATCTAATCACAATTTTTTCTAAATTCTATGATAAATCAGGTCAACGAATTATTAATCTAAATGTAAAGTCCCGTTATCAAGGCTCAAGCAGAGAAAACCAGCAAAAAACAGATGAAAAGGGTTTTTTCATCTTTCAGGCTTCTTCTAACAGAACAATCGAAATTTTAGCTAAACCACCGAATGCTAAAGAATATACAGTTCTTAAAATGATGAATTCATCCGTAAGCTCATCAGCCAGTTATCCGGTAAAAGTTTATTTACCCAAAACAATTGAAGAATATCGACAAGAAAACATAAAAATTCTTCAGAGTAAAACTGTAAAAAATCTTTTTAAGGTGGTTGATCGTCATGGAAAAGTGATGAGCAACTTTCCTATACAATCGCGTCCCAAAGGGAAAAATTCTTTTGAGCGTTGTACCAATCAAGAAGGACTGGCAGAAATAGAATCTTCTCCAAATCGGGACATCGAAATTTTAGTGCTGACATCGGGTGATACATTTGTTTTAAAAAAATCTGTAAATTCTGGCAGTGGTTCTGAACAGCCAATCCTTATTCAATTAGATGAATCTTGCGATAACTTTAAAAGTTTATCGACGATTACGCTGCTGGATAGAAATGATAATAAATATAATGTAGCAAAAACCAATGTTGAAATATTGGCTCTAGAGAGCAAAGAAAAAAATCTAATTTCTGTTTCAAATGGAAAGCTTGCAGTTCGAGGTTATATTGGAAAATGGTTAAAAATAACAGTATATAAACCTGATGGTACGCCACTCAAATCGGTAAATTATTTACCAAAAAGAATAAAGGAAAGTTCAGTTAAGTTGCATTTAGATGTGGATGTAACAATCGGTAGCACAGCGAAAAATGAACCGAATATTAATAAACCTATTACAGAAAGTATTACATGTATGACTTGTGGGAAGTCTTTAAAACTTGACATAGATTTTATAAAGAATATCGCTCCGAAAGCTAAAGCTGAATTTCAAGCAGCATTATTAAAGTTACCTAACTTTATGAAAAAATATGGAGTAAACTCTTGTAGAGACTTAGTTAATATTTTAGCTCAGGGAAAAATAGAAACTGAGAATTTTACAAAACTAAGAGAGAGTTTGAATTATACTAAGAAAACTTTTAAGAAACCTGAAAATATTTATAGAATATCTCCAACGGCAATAAATTTAGGTTTTGAGAGACGTGGCATGGGAGGATATACTAGACAGCAGAAACTTAATTATATTTGGAATCATCTAGCCGATAATGATGCTGCATATGGTTTTCATTTATATGGAAATGATAAATATCCCAATAGAGATTATAGAGGAAGGGGGTTATTACACTTAACCCATTTTATAGGCTATGAAGATTGTGCTAAAGGAACAGGTTTAGATATTGTTAATAATCCTAATCTTTTAGAAAATAATTATGGTGTAGCCATAGAGACAGGGATTTGGTTTTGGAAAAACAAAAAAAAATGGAAAAATAGTCAGTCTTACAGCAGGTGAAAGCATAAAAATTGATTCGGATAGTATAACAACTTCTATAACGCACTTAGTAAATGGTGGAGAAATGAAATTGAATGAAAGAAAAATAGCTAAAAAAGAGATAGCTAGAAAATTTATTTTTAAATATGGTACATGTAAATGAATTATTTTTTAAAAAAATTAATATTTATTTTTCTGTCTATAATATTAAATTCTTCTATTTATGCAAAAAATATATTTAAATTAAATGATTATCAGTGTGTGGAGTCCAGAGAGAGTGTTAATAAACTGGATGTATATATAAGTGATTGTGGAAAAAAATAAATAAAATGGATTCTTATGAGGTTCCTGCTAATGATCTGAAAATTGATTATATATTTTCTAACAATTTCAAAGATAAATATAATATTTTTCTTGGGATTTCATATAGTGAAGATTATAGAGACCCACTAAATAGATTTAATTATTTAAATAAATATTAGACCTCTTGCGAAAGTATAGTTTTATCTAATTTTTTGAATTGGCTAAAACCTTATAAAATATAGCTTTTGACTGCTTAAAATTTGACTAACGCAAGAAGTCTATTATATGATACGTGCCTATGAGTGTAATAAAAATAATTTTTGTAAGGAAAATGAAAAGTTATCTAATTTTTTTGGTAGTGGTGGTGATATAATAGATTATAAACACAAAAAAATAATATATAAATTTCCTTATTCTACTCAGAGTGACTTAAAAAATGAATTAAATTCAAAGTTATTTAAAGATTGGATGGATGGAAATCTTGATAGTGGAATAGTACTTCGTAAAACATTTATTAATGATGTTAATAATTTTACCCCAGAACATATCGGATATTTGATTAAAGGCGATAAATTTAAAATAAAAGAAGTGAGTTCTAGATGGTTAAATATTGTATATACAAATAAAAATGGTCGAACGACTTCAGGATGGATAGCATGTCAAGATACAACAGTATGTAATTAATTCTTTTGCCTCCTTATGGAACTATGGTGTGCTTTGAGGGGTTTAAGAAAATTCTGACTATTTGATTTTTTCTTATATAAAAAAGTAGCTACAAAGGTAGCTACTTTGAACTTTTACCCTTCCAAAACTTCTTCCAGTAATTCTTCACTCGGTGCAAAGTAATAAGCCCCGTCCATTGGCGTCACAAAGTGAAGCAAACGGTCATGAATACCGTCACTAGCTGTACCAAACATATGTTCTAGCATATGATCGATAATGTTTAAGTTTTTGATATAAGCAATAAAGAATAAACCTTGGTCACCTCGACCTTCGCCATAAGGAAGGGAATGGCGTAAAATTTCCATTTCTTCACCTTTCTCATCCTCAATCACCACACGGGCAATGTGGGCATCTTTAGGCTTCACCTCATCATCCAGTTCAATCGACTCTAACTTGGTTCGACCTATCACATTTTCTTGTGCATCGACTTTTAACTTTTTCCATTTTTCCAGGTTATGTGCATATCGCTGCGCAAAGACAAAAGAGCCATCAGCAAAAATTCCGGCATCTTCATCGAGTAAAGCGACTTCGGCACGATCATCGGGGAATTGCGGATTTTCAGTGCCATCTATGAAACCAGTCATGTCACGTCCATCGAAATAGCGGAAACATACCCGTTCATCCAGTACTTCAACTTTGTCTTGAATACCTTCAAAGAAAGACTGGCTTAAGGCAAAGCAGATGTCGGCGCGAGCACTGGCAATATGAATGAGCAGATCAGCAGGGACAACAGGCATCTGGAATGAACCTTGAATCGGTTGTAATTGCTTAAAGCCGGCAGGAGTTTGATGATAAAGTTTTGCCCAAAGCTCCGGACCAAAAGCGACGCCTGTTTTAATTTGTGCATTCGGATGCTGGGTGATTAAACGGTCACGGGTGCTAAATAAATCCGCAAGTTTTTCTTTTAACTCTTCAATCGTTAAGTCTTTTAAACGTAAAACAATAAACCGGGCATGATCTGAAGGTAACGGTAAAATTACAGATTGGGCAGTCATACAGGGCTCCTAACAATTTTTATAAAATACGTATCTGGCTTTATTGTGCCTCATCACTGCTTGAGTGAATAGCCCAAGGCTTGAGTTTGCACTTCGATTTTTAAGCCCTTTAAAAGATGAAAAGTCATATAATAGTTTCACTTTTTTATCTCCTTATATTTTATGTCTTACCAAGTTTGGCTTGCCTATATGCTGGCATGCTGGGTCATCAGTATTTCTCCTGGAGCAGGTGCAATTGCTTCGATGTCGAGCGGTTTAAATTATGGTTTTCGACGTGGATACTGGAATGCTTTAGGTTTACAGCTGGCACTTTTAGTGCAAATCGGGATTGTGGCAGCTGGGGTCGGGGTGCTATTTGCCACGACACCTTGGGCTTTTTGGGTGGTGAAATGGTTTGGCGTAGCGTATCTCTTGTATTTGGCATACCTGCAATGGACAGCACCCGCACAGGCCATTGAGATTCAACATCAACAACCGACTAAATCGATTCCTAAATTGGTCTTATATGGCTTCTTGGTCAATATGAGCAACCCGAAAGCGATTGTATTTTTACTTGCCGTGTTGCCACAGTTTCTGGATTTGTCTAAACCACAATGGATTCAGTATCTGATTATGGCAGTCACCATGGTGAGCATTGATCTGATCGTGATGGCGGGCTATACCGGCTTGGCCGCCAAAGTTTTACGATTACTAAAATCGCCGAAACAGCAGAAATATATGAACCGGACTTTTGCAGTGTTGTTTGCCTGTGCGGCCGGTTTATTAAGTTTTGTACATCAGTAAGATAACCATGAAATGATCTAAAATGAAAAAATTTAAATCTAAAATAAACTTTTGTACCGTCTTGGGTTTAATTCTTGTTATAGCTGGATTTCAACAAGTTATCGCTGAAGACCAGATAGAGCCTTTTGATAATAACTTTGTTATACAAGATATCTATGTTGTTAAAGATGATTTTTGCGATATTGAAACTCAAATGAATTTTAAATCATTTGCTAAAAAGCAGTTTCAGCAACATTTTAATAAATTATCTGCCGATTTGATTCAGTCTGATCATGACGATTATGCAATTTTCATTAAGCCTTTTGATCTGCCATTTGAAGATTTGCTGCCATTTACTACTCTAGATAATAATTATAGTCGTTATAGACTTATCGTTATGGCGATGTATCCTGAAGTGATGGAAAATAGCTGCATGTTAGGTTTTGGCATATTTCCAGAGGCTTGGGATGGTGAGCGCTGGATTCGTTTTAAATCGAATAAGCAGCTTGAGAAAAAACTATTTAAAGATTATTTAGAAGAACAAAATAATCTTATCTTTCAAAACTAAAAAATTAATCCTTATTTCTTTATGATCTTATGCTAATAAAAAAGCCATGCAATCGCATGGCTTTTTTATGGTATGCGCTATCAAGCCATCTTCTTCACTTTCTGCACTACAAAAATCACCGCGAATAAAATTGCCATAGTCAGGACAATTGTCAGGCCGGTAGAGGTATCGAGTCCTGCGCTGGACCATAGCCCGACACTAATCCCGATTTGTGCAATCACAAAAGCCCAAACCACCATCTGTTTCGGCGAGTTTGCCAGCAAACGCGCTGTTAATGCCGGAATCACCAGTAAAGCGCCCATCAACAATGAACCGACCGCACGCAAAGCCAATACGGTAAACAGGGCCAGCAGTAGCATAAACACCAAACGTTGCCATTTGGCATTCACGCCTTCACTCACTGCCATATCTGGGTCAATCGCAATCTGAATCTGTGCTTGCCAGTTTTTATACAACACAGCTAAAGCTACAATAATGACCAGGGCAAACATCGGCAAGTCTGACCAGGAAATTTGCAGCAGATCGCCAAACAAATAGCTGAGCAGTTCAGGTCTTAAACTTGGAATATGTTGAATAAACAGTAAGCCTGAGCAGAGCAGGGTAGCTGAACATAAAGCCAATAAGGCATCATTGGGCAGGCGAGGGTCATGCAGTACCCATAAAATAGCCACCAATAGAAAAGCCAAAAAGCTCACGCCCAACCATAAAGGCAGGCTCAAAGCACCTGCAATTGCCACACCCAATAAAGTGCCATGTGCCATGGTGTCGGCAAAAAAAGACATCCGTCGCCATAACATCAGACAGCCCAGCGGAGCCGTCAGAAACACCAACAAGGTTCCCATGGTCCATGCAGGTAACAAGAGTTGTAACCATTCCATCATGGCTTAAGCTTCCGGTTCAGGGTGAATATGTGGACGAGGATCATGCTGACACGGAGTCGCACTGTCACCATGCGCACAGTGGTCATGATGATGTTGATAGAACACCCGATTGGTGCCAAAAATAGCCTGATATTCCGGATGCTGCTGCACATTTTCCGGCAAGCCGCTACAGCAAATATGTTTATTTAAACAGACGACCCGATGTGTACCCTGCATGACCCATTGCAGGTCGTGTGAGACCATCAACACGGCACAGCCATATTTGATCGGCAGGCTTCTGACATATTCATAAAGTTCAGCCTCGGACTGAATATCCAGACCTTGCATCGGTTCATCCAGTACCAGTACATCGGGCAAACGCAGTAAAGCCCGTGCCAGTAATACCCGTTGCCGTTCACCACCTGAAAGTTGCTGAACCTTACAATCCTGTAATTTGGTAATGCCGGTATCACGAATAATTTCTGCCTTGATATCTGCATCGCAATGTTCTAAAGCCAATAAATCCCGCACCCGCAAAGGCAGGCTATGCGATGGACTAAACTTTTGCGGCACATAGGAAAATTTGAGTTTTTTATGGCTATGAATTTTTCCTGAATTGGCTTTCACAATGCCTAAAAGCACTTTAATCAGGGTAGATTTTCCCGCACCATTTGGACCGATCAGGGTGACAATTTCTCGCTCGTGTAAAGCGAAATCCACATTTTTCAAAATGTCACGGTCATCAATCCGCACACTGATTTTATCCAGGGCAATTAGGGGATTGACTGTTACTGTTTGTTGCGACACTGCTGACATATCCCGGAAATTTCAATAATACTGTGATGTGCAGTAAATTGATCTGATGCTGAAAGTTCATCTAATTGTTTTAATAGCCCCTGAGCAGAGGCCTCTTTAACATTTTTGCATTCGGTACAAATTAAAAATGCTGCCTGATGTCCTTCGCGCGGATGACAACATGGAATATAGGCATTAATCGAAGTTAAACGATGGATTAAACCTTTTTCCAGTAAAAAGTCCAAAGTGCGATATACCGTTGGTGGTGCAGCAGGACGGTCAGATTCACTCTTGATTTTAGCCAGTAAATCATAGGCACCCATGGGCGCGTTGGCATTTAGAATGAGTTCCAGCACTTCTTTACGTAATGGGGTTAAGCGTGCGCCAGTCGTTGCACAGAGACTTTCTGCTTCAGCAAGACGAGTTGCTATATTATGATGGTCATGTACGCCATGTAATGCATTGTGATGTTCGTGCGAACATAAGCTCATAGCAAAACCTCAAGTGCGAAATTTATAAAAATCAAAGGACATTAAATCTTAACATGAAGCGATACTCGTTTCGATAAACATAGGCATTTTTGTCGATTTGTTATATTATAACACTTATTGAGTATTTGGTGATTTTCTTCATGTCCCGTTTCTTTGCATTTTGTGCTCTGGCCCTCTTCAGTAGCTTTGGTTGGACACAGAGTCTGGTGGTTTCTACGCATCCCATTTATCTTATTGCTCAGGAAGTGACTCAGGGCGTGGAGAAGCCTGTGCTCTTGCTGGGGGATCAGTCTGGACATGACATTACCCTGACGCCAGCGCATCGCAAAGCCATTCTGGATGCCTCACTGGTGATCTGGCTGGGTAAGGCACATGAAGCTCCATTGAATAAGCTGTTGTCTGATAATCCCAAAGCGATTTCGATTTTAGATTCCGGTATTGTGCAAACCCTGCCGCAGCGTACTACTCGTGGTGTGGCGTTGAACAATACGGTCGATACACATGTGTGGCTAGATCCCAACAATGCCGTACGTATCGGCTTTTTTATTGCAGCCCTGCGTTCACAGCAATTACCCGAACATAAAGAAGCCTACTGGGCCAATGCCAAACGCTTTGCTCAAGAGATGCTGCTGAGTGCACAACAATACAATAACAATGCAACAGTAAAGCCTTATTGGGCATATCATGATGCCTATCAGTATCTGGAACGTGCTTTAAACCTGAAATTTTCCGGTGCATTGACCGATGATCCCCATGTGGCACCTACATTGGCTCAAATTAAATATTTAAATGACAGCCGTCCAAGTCGCAATATGTGCCTTTTGGCAGAAGGTCATGCCAGCAAGAACCAGTACCAGAAGTTGAATCCGGTGACCTTCCAGGCGGTCGATGAAAGTATGGGCAGGGAAGGGGACTTTGTGCTGGCATGGAAAAAACTTGCCGAACAAACCCATAAGTGTGTACAAAATGCACGAAAATAATGCAAAAATTAAACAGTAATGGATGAGTTCAAAAGCGATTTATGCAACGAAAAAAATCCGACTTAGGTCGGGAAAAGATTGCATGTTCAGGGGTGTAACTCTATAATGCCTGCGATTAAAAACGATCATCAGCTAAATTTGTCAAGCATGAATGCTGTGAGTGAATAAATAATGAGCCGAACTAGTCGCATGATTGACCGACGATTAGCGAAAGCTTTAGTCATTTTACAAGCATGCATGATTCCTGTTTCAGCCTTGATAGCGTGGGTCGTGAAAGACTCAACTGCAGCTTACAGTGCCGCACTTGGTGCGTTGGTGTGTTGGCTTGCAAGTTGTTATTTTTCTTGGCAATCGTTTCGAGCCGCAGGTGCGCGAGCTTCAAAACAGGTTCTTTCGAACATGTATAGAGGCTTGATGGGCAAGTTTGCAATTGTGATTGTTGGTTTCATTTTAATTTTAAGCACTGTCAAACCGTTGTCAGCGGTGGCATTGTTTTGTGGATTTATACTTGTTCAGACGATGACGTGGGTCGCACCTTTTTGGGCGTCACGACTCCGGAAATAAGTTTAAACACAACAAAAAATTGAAAAGTTTTTTAGGAGATGAACGAGATATCAGGCAGCACGCGATGTTCGTTCTCTCTATTTAGTATTTGACATTGACCAGGTGTGATTTATGGCTGCTGAAGAACATGCCCTTACTTCGACCGAGTACATCAAGCATCACTTGACCAATTTAACCTATGGCAAAATGCCGGATGGTTCTTGGAAATTGGCTGAGACTGCTGATGAAGCTCAACAGATGGGGTTCACTGCTATTCACTTGGATTCAATGGGTTGGTCTATCACTCTCGGTGTGGTTTTCTGTTTGTTGTTCTGGTTAGTAGCGAAAGCTGCAAACGCTGGTGTTCCTACCAAGTTCCAGTCTGCAATCGAAATGATCATCGAGTTTGTTGACTCAAGTGTCCGCGACACTTTCCATGGCAAATCACGCTTAATTGCGCCTTTAGCCCTCACAATTTTTGTGTGGATTTTCCTGATGAATGCGATGGATTTACTTCCAGTGGATTTCATCCCGCATCTTGCAGGAATTATTGGTTCAAACGTATTTGGTATGGACCCGCATCACGTTTACTTCAAGATTGTTCCATCTACTGACCCTAACGTTACCCTTGGTATGTCATTGTCGGTATTTGTGCTTATCTTGTTCTATAGCATTCGTGAAAAGGGCATCGGCGGTTTCGTCGGCGAGTTAGCACTCAACCCATTTAACCCAAGTAACCCAGTTGCAAAAGCGTTGCTCATTCCAGTGAACTTGATTCTGGAACTCGTAACATTCCTTGCACGTCCAGTTTCATTGGCTCTACGACTTTTCGGTAACATGTATGCAGGTGAGTTAATTTTCATCCTCATCGCATTATTACCGTTCTGGATCCAGTGGGCGTTGTCTGTGCCTTGGGCGATCTTCCACATTCTTGTTATTACGTTACAAGCATTCATTTTCATGATGCTGACTATCGTATACTTGAGTATGGCTAGCGAAAAACATTAATGGTATTGCCTGACTGTCAAAGGATGGTTGGGCTTAATTTTTTACTTTAATTTGGTATATACCTAACCTCTGAGGAATTATCATGGAACTCACTTTAGGTCTAGTTGCAATTGCATCTGCTATCTTGATCGCTTTTGGTGCTTTAGGTACTGCGATTGGTTTTGGTCTTTTAGGCGGCCGTTTCCTTGAAGCTGTAGCTCGTCAACCAGAATTGGCTCCACAACTTCAAACTCGTATGTTCTTAATCGCGGGTCTTCTTGATGCTGTGCCTATGATCGGTGTTGGTATTGGCTTGTTCTTCATCTTCGCTAATCCATTTGTAGGTTAATCAGCTTAATTCCTAAATTAAACCATTGAGGAATAGCAATGAATATCAACCTCACATTGATTGGCCAAGCGATTGCATTTGCGATTTTCGTCGCATTCTGCATGAAGTTTGTATGGCCACCACTAATCAATGCGATTAGTGAGCGTCAGCGTAAAATCGCTGATGGCTTAAACGCTGCTGAAAAAGCAAAAGCTGACCTTGCCGATGCGCAAGCTCAAGTGAAAGCTGAATTAGACGCAGCTAAAGCACAAGCGGCTCAATTGATCGAACAAGCGAACCGTCGCGGTGCGCAATTGGTAGAAGAAGCGCGTACTCAAGCAGCTGCTGAAGGTGAGCGTATTCGTCAACAAGCGAAAGAAGCTGTTGATACTGAAATCAATGCTGCTCGCGAAGAATTACGTCAACAAGTTGCTGCTCTTGCAGTGATTGGTGCAGAAAAAATTCTGACCCAGCAAGTTGACGCAGAAGCTCACAATGCCATGCTGACTCAGCTGGCTGCTAAACTTTAAGAGAGGCGGATTATGGCTGAACTCTTGACGTTGGCACGCCCATACGCTAAAGCAGCATTTGCTTACGCTTCTGAGCAAGGTGCAACTGACGCTTGGTCAAATGCATTAACTTTGCTCAGTGCTGCGGTGCAAGACGAAGCATTTTCAGCTTACTTAAATCGCCCTGAGCTTACTCCTGCAGAGCAGGTAAGTGTTTTTGCTAAAGTTTTAGGTGAAGATCAAACCGCAGCAGTGTCAAACTTTTTGACATTGCTTGCTGAAAATGACCGTTTGACTCTTCTTCCTGAAATTGAAACAGAATACGAACAGCTCAAATCACAGAATAACAACACTGTGGATGTTGTGATTGAATCAGCATTCCCATTGTCTTCTACACAAGAACAACTACTTGCAGATGCGTTGAAAAAACGCTTTAACGCTGCGGTAAATGTTTCTGTAGAAGTTAAACCAGAATTAATTGCTGGTGTAGTTATTCGTGCAGGCGACCAAGTGATAGATGATTCTGCGCTTAACAAGCTTGAAAAAATGCGGACTCGTCTTCTTGCGTAATTATTTATAAAAAATTACTGCGTAAAAGAAGACTGAACTTTAAAAAGATTGAGGTATAGCGCAATGCAACAACTGAATCCATCCGAGATCAGTGCGCTCATTAAACAGCGTATCGGCGATCTGGACACCAGCGCGACCGCTAAGAACGAAGGGACCATTGTTATGGTTTCCGACGGTATTGTGCGTATTCACGGCCTTGCTGATGCAATGTACGGTGAAATGATCGAATTCGACGGCGGCTTATTTGGTATGGCACTGAACCTAGAACAGGATTCAGTGGGTGCCGTTGTCTTAGGTAACTACTTAAGCCTTCAAGAAGGTCAAAAAGCGCGTTGCACAGGTCGTGTATTAGAAGTTCCGGTTGGTCCAGAACTTTTAGGCCGTGTAGTAGATGCTTTGGGTAACCCGATTGATGGTAAAGGCCCTATTGATGCAAAACTTACTGATGCTGTTGAAAAAGTAGCACCAGGTGTAATTTGGCGTCAATCAGTGGATGAACCTGTACAAACTGGTTATAAATCAGTAGATACAATGATCCCTGTAGGCCGTGGTCAACGTGAGTTGATCATTGGTGACCGTCAAACTGGTAAAACAGCAATGGCGATCGATGCGATCATCGCTCAGAAAAACTCTGGCATTAAATGTGTATACGTAGCTATTGGTCAAAAACAATCGACTATTGCTAACGTAGTACGCAAGCTTGAAGAAACTGGCGCTATGGCGTACACAACTGTTGTAGCTGCAGCTGCAGCTGATCCTGCAGCAATGCAGTATCTAGCTCCTTATGCTGGCTGTACAATGGGTGAGTACTTCCGTGACCGCGGTGAAGACGCGCTTATCATTTATGATGACTTGTCTAAACAAGCTGTTGCTTACCGTCAAATTTCATTGCTTTTACGTCGTCCACCAGGTCGTGAAGCATATCCTGGTGACGTATTCTATTTACACAGCCGTTTACTTGAACGTGCTTCTCGTGTATCTGCTGACTACGTTGAGAAATTCACTAATGGTGAAGTTAAAGGCCAAACTGGTTCATTAACTGCATTGCCGATTATTGAAACTCAAGCCGGTGACGTATCTGCATTCGTACCAACCAACGTAATTTCGATTACTGATGGTCAGATCTTCCTTGAAACATCATTGTTCAACGCAGGTATCCGTCCTGCTGTGAACGCGGGTATCTCTGTATCTCGTGTTGGTGGTTCTGCTCAAACCAAGATCATCAAGAAATTGTCTGGTGGTATCCGTACCGCTTTGGCGCAATATCGTGAATTGGCAGCGTTTGCTCAGTTCGCTTCTGACCTTGACGAAGCAACTCGTAAGCAACTTGAACATGGTCAACGTGTAACTGAGTTAATGAAGCAAAAACAATATGCTCCTTACTCAATTGCTGACCAGGCTGTTTCAATTTATGCATCTAACGAAGGCTACATGGCTGACGTTGAAGTGAAGAAAATCGTTGCATTTGATGCTGCGTTAATTGCTTACTTCCGTTCAGAACACGCTGCAGTAATGCAAAAAATTGACGAGACTGGTGCTTGGGACAAAGATATCGAAGCTGAATTCAAAGCTGGTATTGAAAAGTTCAAAGCGACTCAAACTTACTAATTTAGCAACTTGCTAGATTAGTGTTGGTTTGGTTCACGGAATCAACCTTCGAGGGCTCGAAAGAGCCTTCGAATATTAGGTTAAGCGTATGGCAAATTTAAAAGAAATTCGCGCCAAAGTAGCTAGTATCAAAAGCACGCAGAAAATTACTCGCGCGATGCAGATGGTAGCAGCTTCTAAGATGCGTCGTGCGCAAGAGCGCATGGCTCAAGGCCGTCCGTATGCCGAAAATATGCACCGTGTAATTGCTCACTTGGTCCAAGCGAATCCTGAATACAAACACCGTTATATGGTTGAACGCCCGGTTAAGCGCGTTGGCTATATCATTGTGTCATCAGATCGCGGCCTTGCTGGTGGTTTGAACATTAACTTGTTCAAGAAAGTGGTTAAACACGTTCAACAGCAACAAGAGCAGTCAATTGAAGTTCAATTTGCTTTAATTGGTCAAAAAGCGGTTTCGTTTTTTAAAAACTACGGCGGTAAAGTGCTTGGTGCAACTACAAACGTAGGTGATGCGCCAAGTCTTGAACAGTTAACTGGTTCTGTACAGGTGATGTTGGACGCTTACGATAAAGGCGAGTTAGATCGTATTTATCTGGTGTCAAACGGCTTTGTCAATGCCATGACTCAAAACCAAAAGATCGAACAACTCGTTCCTTTAGCAGCTGCTGAAGAAAGCGAAGGTTTGAACCGTCAATACGGTTGGGACTATATCTATGAACCAGAAGCTGAAGAGCTTTTAAATGGTTTATTGGTTCGTTACATCGAGTCTATGGTTTATCAAGGCGTGATTGAAAACATCGCGTGTGAACAGTCTGCACGTATGGTTGCAATGAAAGCTGCAACGGATAACGCGGGTGAGCTGATCAAGAGCCTACAACTTATTTATAACAAGCTGCGTCAAGCCGCGATTACTCAGGAAATTTCTGAGATCGTTGGTGGTGCCGCTGCCGTTTAACATTATTAGTTTGAATTGAGGAGACAGCAATGAGTAGCGGTCGTATCATTCAGATCATCGGCGCGGTTATCGACGTCGAGTTTGAACGTAACAGCGTTCCTAAGATCTATGACGCTCTCCACGTTGATGGCACTGAAACTACATTAGAAGTTCAGCAACAACTTGGTGATGGCGTAGTTCGTACTATTGCAATGGGTTCTACTGAAGGCCTTAAGCGTGGTTTGAACGTAACTAACACTGGCGCGCCTATCTCTGTACCTGTAGGTACTGCATGTTTAGGTCGTATCATGGACGTTCTTGGTCGCCCTATCGACGAAGCTGGTCCAGTTGCCACTGAAGAACGTTTGCCGATTCACCGTCAAGCACCTTCTTATGCTGAACAAGCAGCATCTACTGACCTTTTAGAAACTGGTATTAAAGTCATCGACTTACTTTGCCCGTTCGCTAAAGGTGGTAAAGTTGGTCTGTTCGGTGGTGCCGGTGTTGGTAAAACTGTAAACATGATGGAGTTGATCAACAACATCGCTAAAGCACACTCAGGTTTATCTGTATTTGCTGGTGTTGGTGAGCGTACTCGTGAAGGTAACGACTTCTATCACGAGATGAAAGACTCTAACGTACTTGACAAAGTAGCGATGGTTTACGGTCAGATGAACGAGCCACCGGGTAACCGTTTACGCGTAGCGTTGACTGGTTTGACTATGGCTGAGTACTTCCGTGACGAGAAAGACGAAAACGGTAAAGGCCGTGACGTACTATTGTTCGTAGACAACATCTACCGTTATACACTAGCAGGTACTGAAGTATCAGCACTTCTAGGTCGTATGCCATCTGCAGTAGGTTACCAACCGACTCTTGCAGAAGAGATGGGTGTTCTTCAAGAACGTATTACTTCTACTAAGTCTGGTTCGATTACATCTATCCAAGCGGTATATGTACCTGCCGATGACTTAACAGATCCATCGCCTGCAACTACATTCGCTCACTTGGACGCAACTGTAGTATTGAGCCGTGACATCGCATCTTCTGGTATTTACCCAGCGATCGATCCACTTGACTCTACTTCACGTCAGTTAGATCCATTAGTAGTGGGTACTGAGCATTACGAGATTGCTCGTTCAGTTCAAAACGTTCTTCAACGTTATAAAGAATTGAAAGACATCATCGCGATTCTTGGTATGGACGAGTTAGCTGAAGAAGACAAACTTACTGTATACCGTGCACGTAAGATCCAACGTTTCTTCTCTCAACCGTTCCACGTAGCTGAAGTGTTTACTGGTGCTCCTGGTAAACTTGTACCGCTTAAAGAAACAATTCGTGGCTTTAAAGGTCTTCTAGCTGGTGAATACGACCACATTCCAGAACAAGCGTTCTACATGGTTGGTGGTATTGACGAAGTTATTGCTAAAGCTGAGAAACTTTAATTAGTTACCTAATTTAGGAGATTCTCATGTCAACTATGCAATGTGACGTTGTAAGTGTTAAAGAGTCTTTGTACTCAGGCACTGTAACTATGCTAATTGCTAAAGGTGCTGGCGGTGAGTTGGGTATTATGCCTGGCCATGCTCCGCTAGTAACTTTGCTCAAGCCGGGCGCAATCCGCGTTCTGCTTGAAAACGGTACAGAAGAATTAATCTATGTATCTGGTGGTGTTTTAGAAGTTCAACCGCATGTTGTTACGGTTCTTGCAGATACTGCAGTCCGTGCAGAAAACTTAGATGAAGCTGCAATTATTGAAGCACGTAAAAATGCTGAACAATTGCTTGCGAATCAAAAGAGCGATTTGGACTCTGCTGCTGCTTTGGCTGCTCTTGCAGAAACTGCTGCTCAGCTGGAAACCATCCGCAAAATCAAAAACCGCGCTCAATAAGACACGGTTCGAGATTGAAAAACCACCCGAAAGGGTGGTTTTTTTATTTTTAAATTTTCTATATTTAATTCTATTTTTCTTTAAAGAAAGCCTGTCTGAGTTGACCGAACAACATATCACTCACTTTGTCATCTTGTGTCTTAATCAGTTGCTTCAATTTTTCAGCTTTTGGTGTATCTTCCGGAACGATAATTTCTTCTCCGGATTGATCAGCATATGAAATCGGTTGCGGGTTTGCTGTGGCTAGATTGGATGAAGTGGGATATTCAACATGCCAAAGCTGAGTTAAAAGAGCCATGATGTATTTATATTCATCTGTATCTGGCTGAAAACGTTTATACAGTTGCAAATCTTGTAATGCTTCTAAACGATCATCTGGGTCAGTGGAGGAAGGACTTTGCCCTTCGACAATGATCGGGTGAATTTCATGTTGCATCAAATGGTAGTCAAGCCAGTCACCAAGCAGGTTATGGTCAATATCTGCAACATAATCGCTGTTTTGCTGGACCAACTGTTGTAGCCGTTGCAATACGCTCATTTCTTGTTGTTGAAGTGCGTAACGTGCTTCAGTGTCCAGTTGTTCCAATTCTTTCATGGGCAAATCTAAAAAACGTTGTTGCTGTTCAAAAGCATCAACAATATTGCTTTGATGGAGATTATTCCATTGCTGCAAGGCGTGAATTTCCAGCTGTTGAATTTCTTTAAATGCTTTGCTTTTGTAGTGACTGAGCTTAATACGCTGAATATTTTGTTGATTCAATTCAATTCGTTGTTTGATATATTCAACATAAGGACCAGTTTGCTTTGGACTGACCGGTTGGATCACATCAACCAATAACAACTGCTGTTGTTGATTATGTTTGAGCCAGTCTTGAATCAGTTGAACATCTTTTATAGGGTGAGAAAAAAATTGATTTAAGCGTGGCATAGCTTTTTCAGGCATGATGAAATGCAACACGCCATACGCCATGATTGCTAAACAGACCACCACAAGAATAATTTTTTTCATATTATAAAATATTTTTTGTGTTTGCTATTTGTACATATTATAGGAAAAATGAGAAGTGGATAATGTTTTTTTATAAAAACATCAATTGTATAGAGGGAGAATAGAACACAGAGCACCGTTCTATTTTTAACTTAAAATTTCATTCGATCTTACTTCCAGCTTATATCTCTACCTTTTTAGATTACCCATGCGCATGTTTTTACTTCAGGAAAATTGGCTTTTGCCGGGTTATTTCAAGCCAAACAATTTCTATTTTATTTTAATAGTGCAAAAATAATATCTAAAGTTGCATAGCTTATAAGCAGGTATTGGGTATAGATTAAAAGTATCTACTTTGAACGCTTATGGTTTTAGATGAACCTTATCGAACATGAACCGCACTTTTGGGAACTTTACCAAGACTTTGAGCATTATTATCTCAGCATTGCAGTGGATATGAGTTCGGTCGTATCCTGCTGGGACTTGGTTTTAACGCAAGATGAAATCCTGGCTTATAAACAGTACGGTCGAAAGAGTATCGAGGAACTGGCAAAATCTATGGTTGCTGCAGCGTATAAAGGTGATTTTTCTGTTATGGAAAGTCGTCTAGCCTCATCTAAAGAAAAACAAGCGATGCAAGCTGCTTTTAAACAATGGCGTGTACAGTAAAATCCATGAGTCGGTAAGAATGAACCTCGTTGCTAAGATGAAAAATCCCCCTTAATAATTTGTTTACTCTCTATAAATCTCATTAATAATCTGAGTTAAACGCGACATTTCTAGTTCTTATCCGTTGCCCGAATCCCGACTTTAGCAAGATCGGCTATGCCTTGCTGTTATTTATAGTCTTACCAGTGATTTTTTTCAAATCAGCTTCAAAATAAGAAACAATCATTTTAGAGCCGGCACACCTTGTACTGCTGAACGGCAAACACATCTAAAGTGATCAAATCCGATACAAATCCACTCATTTTGATTATTTATTGTTCTATATAGTAGGGCTGTGGCTCCTCTAACAAGAGTCTTCTCAGTATGCGTAATATGGAGAACATCAATATGGCGAATACAATGAAAGCCGCGGTAGTTACGGCATTTAACCAGCCGCTGCAAATACAAGAACTGGAAATTCCGAAAATCAGTCCGGGCAAAGTACTGGTGAAAATTATTGCAACAGGTGTTTGTCATACCGATCTGCATGCCATGCATGGGGATTGGCCGGTAAAACCGACTTTACCTTTTGTTCCCGGCCATGAAGGTGTGGGTGAAGTCATAGAGGTCGGTGAGGGTGTAGAGCATTTAAAGGTGGGAGATATTGTAGGTGTTCCGTGGCTGTATTCGGCATGTGGTCATTGCGATCATTGCTATGCAGGCTGGGAAACCTTGTGCAAGAAACAGCAAAATTCGGGTTATTCGGTGAATGGCAGTTTTGCTGAATATTGTCTGGCAGATAGTGACTACGTCGGCGTGATTCCTGAAGGTGTCGATCTGCTGGAAATTGCTCCGATTTTATGTGCTGGCGTGACAGTCTATAAAGGTTTGAAAATGACAGAGGCCAAAACCGGGGACTGGGTCGCCATTTCCGGGATTGGTGGCCTAGGTCATGTGGCAATTCAGTATGCCAAGACCATGGGCTTTAATGTGGTGGCAATTGATGTGGATGATTCTAAACTGGAATTGGCCAAAAACTTGGGTGCCGATGTGACCATTAATGCCCTGAAAGTGGATGTCAAGGAAGAAGTCATGAAAGCCACGGGTGAGGGTTGTCACGGTGTTTTGGTGACCGCGGTATCGCCAAAGGCATTTGAACAGGCTGTGGCAATTGTTCGTCGTGGTGGCACTATGGTTTTAAACGGTTTACCAGCGGGAACCTTTGACTTGTCGATTTTTAATATGGTGCTGGAAGGGATTACCGTGCGCGGCTCGATTGTTGGAACGCGTCTGGACTTGAAAGAAGCACTGGATATTGCAGCGCGCGGCAAGGTCAAGGCGCATATCCATGTAGAACCGCTTGAGAATATTAACGATATTTTTGAGCGTATGGAGCAGGGTAAAATTGATGGCCGTATCGTGATTGATATGAGACTTTAATCTTCAATTTAAACAGACCAATTCTGCAGGACCGCTGAATTGGTCTTTATTTTTAGAGGCTTTCTCTATAGGAGAATTAACTTTCCTGATCTGATTCACTTGAACCTGAATCATGCTGACCTGCAGGAATCATCATGCCGGCCAGTTTAATCATTTCCGTCTGGATCGTACCCATTTGTTGTTCAATTTTCTTGAAATCGACCTGAGTCAAGTCGATCTTGCCATTTAAAAACGGGGTGGCTAGTACTTGCTGATTGGCCTGCATTACATTTTGACGAATCGAATCAATTTCCTGGCTTTTCAGGTTCAAGCTGCTGAGAGCCTGATCAAAACCTTTTAACTGGGCTTTTAAGGATTCTGCAGTGCTTTGTAATTGCTGCTGATCATGATTGGAAACAGCCGCTTCTAAATCCGATTGGCTCTGTTTGAGCTGTTCAATATAGTCACCGGTTTTCAATTGCATATCGGCAACATCGCGGACAATATAAAACATGTTTCCGCTTTTCAGTTCGGTTTTATTAGCTGAGGCTTCTGTAGCTGACGGGGTAGAGACCTGTTCGGAGACTTCGCTGGATGTTTCATTTTCAGTTGAATCCGGTGTACTGGCTTGTTCACAACCAATCAGCAAAAGGCCCGCACTAAACATCACAAAAGGAGAAACCGCATTTTGGATGAATTTTTTCATATCTCTTTCATTTTAGCTTCAATCAATACCTCACAATATAGGGACAGAATGTGGAGAAAAAACTAATTGTTGCAAAGTCATAACGAATATTTTGAATATAAGCGCTTGAGTTATTAAAAAGAGCGCTGCAGCGCTCTTAACTTTACATAAATGACTAAGCTCAATTTGTCATAATTTTCACAATACTGTGATTGAGCGTGTTAATCAGTACATAGTCGCCATTGACGCGAATCCATCGCTGGTTTTTGCCCGGTTTACTCAGATTTTTATAACGCTTATGATCAATTGCATAGCCTTTACCATAATAATGTGAAGGCAGGGCTTGACCGGCCTTCCAGTCGCGGGATGGTTTTAAAACCCGATTTTGTACGACTTCATGATGACGCTGTTCAGCGTGCTGTTGGCCATGTGCGTCACCCGGATGCATATTTTGGGCATGGTTGTTATTTTCATGGGCATGAGCAGGTGGCGCAGCGATTGCTGCAGGTGCTGCCAGCACGGTAGTGGTTAAAGCAAAGAGTCCAGCATGTACTAGTTTTTTCATGGGTTTACCTACGCTTAAAATAGCTGTCAGCCAATATTTTTATTTCACCTTTAAGTTAAAGAGAAAACGTGAATAATCTATTGTATAAATGTAATTTGCTGCCTGCTCTGAAGCATGAATGGCATGCAACTCTCTGAATTCCTTCCTTGATTTGAATCTGCTAATTTCTGGGGACAACCAGCTCCGATGTCCCTTTGCTGGCTGATCGGAAATTTTTCAAAGTGCTAGGGCAATCGGCTTTCATTATTCGTCAGTAGCGTGTTCTGTCTGGTGATGATTTTGCCTGGCATCTCATTCATGCGGCAGGTTATTTCACCGATATGATGATAAAAATTGCTGATAGAAATAGCCTGATGTTCGTTCAGTTTTGGGTCATGTTCAACAGACTTATGTCTGGACAGTTTTTTGAAAGTTAAAATGATTAGAGAAAAATAAAGCCGACTTCAGCCTGAATTAAACAAGTTGAGCCGGCCGGTTTAGAGCATACTTTTATTTGGCAAGTTCAGCATTAATCGCATCGACAATACGTTGATCATCCGCTGTGATGTCTGGTGCAAAGCGGGCTACCACTTCCCCTTTTTTATTAATCAGGAATTTTTCAAAGTTCCATAACACTTCAGGCGGCTCATTTGGAGTCAGGCCATAATCGACCAGATCTTTCCACCAAGGTCCTTCGCCAATACGTTCAGGAATGGCCTGAGTCAGGGTTTGATAAAGTGGATGCTTATCTTCACCTGCTACGGAAATTTTAGAAAATAGCGGAAAATCCACCTGATAATTCAAAGAACAAAATTCCTGGATTTCTGCATCAGAACCCGGTTCCTGAGCCAGGAAATTATTGGCAGGAAAACCTAAAATTTCCAGCCCTTGGTCTTTCTTTTCTTTATACAGTTTTTCTAAGCCTTCATATTGCGGGGTTAAACCGCATTTAGAGGCGACATTCACCAACAGCAATACTTTGCCTGCATATTGATTTAAGGTGATGTCCTGGCCGGCAATGGTCTTGACCGGAATATCATAAACAGATTGGCTCATGAGAAAGTCCTTGAATATTTGAATTTGAATGACTGCTTTGTTTTAAAGCTTATTGTGTCGATCGACAAGTCTTTATTGAGATCTGGATGGTAATCTTTCATGCAGGGTAAATAAAAACAGGCCAATCGACCTGTTTTTATCATGCAATACCTTATTGTGCAGTTTTGACTTTGTTTTCCAGAGCCTGCATGTCGGCGACCAGTTCTTTTTGCAATTGCGTTGCCCGGTCTCGCAGTTCAGCAATTTTTTTCATATCCGGTTTTTCGGCAATACTTTCTTCAGAAAGTTCGATACCCAGATTATTGGATTCTTTAATTTTGCTACGTACTTTGTCTAGCTCGGTACTTTTCAGGGCTAAAGCATCCAGATCCCGGTTAAAGTTCGCAATATAGGTCTTCATTTCTGCAACGATCGTATTTAGTGCGACTTTATCATTTTTTTGCGCAGCCTGATTAGCTTTATTTTGCAAGTCTAAAGCCTCTTTGGAGCGATTTTGGGAGAGGGTCTGGATTTCAATTAAATCATTTTTAATATCTTTGATATTGTTTGTACTTAGCACTGCGGTTGCAGGTTGTGTACTTGCAGGGGAAGCGCTTGTAGCTGCTGACGATGTGGGTGCTTCATTGGGTTTTTTATCACAGGCTGTTAATGCCAGAGCTGCAACACAGAGTGAAGCCAGTAATAGTGTTTTCATATCGCATCCTTATAGATCCAATGACAACATCAGACCTAAAACATTAAAGACGTTAAGAAATATATGCTAGAGACTCCCTTTAATAGAGTGCTGCCATCAAAATGGCATAGGACTTTAGCCCGTAACTAGGACATTTTTGTTGTTAAGCTGCTGCAAATTGCAAAGCCGTTATTTAAGAACCTATCCAGAATATTTTCTATGCAAAAGTAGCCTTAAAAAGGCTAAATTAATGAACTGAAGGCTCGTATTTAGATGCTTTTCACAGTTTTTCCAGAGCC
>NZ_JBIQOC010000063.1:0-27550 GCF_044130295.1 Acinetobacter uliginosus
AATCTCTTAATGATCTATTTCCTACCTCGTCAGTAGAAAATATAACGCAATAAACATTCAACAACTTAACCTGTTCAGCTAAGTTCGTTTGCTGTATCGCGTCGGAATGAGCTCATTATAGGGCAATTTCTTACCCATGCAAGTGCTTTTAACTGATTGTTTTATTGAGTGTTGTATTTTTATGCACTAAGCTGGTTCATTTTTATTCTAATTCAAATATAAACATATAATTTTAAAGCAAAAATATGAATAAAATATTTCTGCTTTATTTTTTTCTTAATTTTTCACCTCTGCTGCTTTAATGTTCACGCTGATAATTTTCACCACTTGTTTTGGTACATTTTGATGCATTCCAAAGTTTGCAGTCGGTACTTGAGTGATTTTATCGACCACATCCATGCCTTTCACAACCTTACCAAACACGGCATAACCTGCATTCATCTGACTTCTATTTAAAAAGTCATTGTCTACCGTATTAATAAAAAATTGGCTGGTTGCTGAATTAGGCATATTGGTTCGTGCCATGGCCAATGTGCCACGCAGGTTCTTTAAGCCATTATAGGATTCATTTTGAATAGGGGCTTTGGTCTGCTTCTCGACCATGTTGGCATCCATTCCTCCCCCCTGAATCATGAAGCCAGGAATCACCCGGTGAAAAATGGTGCCATTATAAAAGTTATCTTTTACATAACTTTCAAAGTTTTTTGCTGAAATAGGCGCTTTATCATTAAATAGCTCTATTTCAATATTTCCCATTGAGGTTTTCATTTCTACCAGGGTATTTGCAGCCATCACCTGCAAACTCATACATGCAGTACCAATAGCAAATAAGGCCTTTTTTAACATTTCTTTACTCTTCTACGTTAAGTGGTCATTGTGAATGACTATATATTAATCTTTCAATATAAATATAACAGCTTCTCTTTTTGATATAAAATGAGCATTACAATGAGCGAAGAATTAAATACAACTACTTTTTCCCTTTACCCACCTTGGCATTTACAGGGTAATGCTTTTATTTTGAATTACTGGTTAACGCCCAAATTTATTGCGCAGCATCGGACTTTTTATATTGCTCCTTCTCCAATTGGACGCGTGGTACAGGTCATATTGGTTCGTTATCATGATTCTCCTGTAGGCCCATATAATGAATTGCTGATCTTGGATCATCCTTTAATCAGTAAAAGACGTTTGTCTTGCATTCCGAAAATTTATGTTTCTACCGAAGCCTCTATGCTAAATGGTCAACATTTTTGGGGAATACCAAAACAGCTGGCCCAATTTGAATGGCTCATCCATGATGATGTGGTGTATTGCAATATCTGCTTTGAGCAACAAGAAATGAGTTTGTGCTTGCAGAAATATAAACATAGCCAGACTTTTTATGTGAATAGTCATCATTTACCTGCACGGCTGCTCAAGATCGATCAAGCCTGGCAAGGTTTACGCTATCAGTTCACACTACAATTTCGCGGTAAACTCAGTAAATTAAAACAGGCGAGCTGGAAAAACACCCAGGACATTTTTCCCGATTTTTCTCAAGCCCGCTATTTACACAGCTTTTATGTGCCAGAATTTAGCCTCACCTTACCTAAAGCTAAAATCGAGAAAAAATAAAGGTGTTTCACGTGAAACACCTTTATTATAAATGAATACCCAGCTCAAAAAATTTAAGCGTGTTTATCCCAAAACTTTCTATAGTTTTTACTGATTTCAATAAAATACTTTTTAGCACGATAAGAAACAGGTGTGAGATTGACAAAACCATGCGCTTGATCGCCATATTCCTGATAATGCACCTTTACGCCACGATGACGTAATTTATGTGCATAAATTTCCCCTTCATCATGTAATACATCATGACCTGCAGTCACCACAAAGGTAGGTGGTAATTTGTCATGCTGACCATAAGTCGGTGAAATCAGCGGATCATCGAGTTCAACCTGATGCGTATCTGCATAATAATGGGTGACAAAATCCACATCTTTACCGGTTAAAACCAGTCCTTCATTGTAGGCATAAAATGAAGGATGACGGCTTTTAAAATCAACTGCCGGATAGAGCAGTAATTGCGCTTGCGGTGCATACACTTTATGAGCTGTACGTTGTGCAACTACCGTGCTGATATTCCCTCCAGCGCTATCCCCCGCCACTGAAATTCTATTTTTTAAGATTTTAAGCTGTTTTCTGTTTTGATAGACCCATGCCAAGGCATCTTCACAGCTTTGAATCAGTTGATTCGGACTCGCTTCAGGTGCTAAAGGATAGTCAATACTTAAAACCTGCACTTTGGCATGCACTGCCAGTAAACGGCAGACCTCATCATGCGAATCCAGACTGCCTACAACAAAGCCGCCACCATGAAAATACACCACCATAGGCAATTTTTTAGTGGGTGCAGGATGATAATGTCGCGCACAGATGGTGCCGCTGTGTAAAGGTAAACGTAGATCTTCAATCTGTTTCACTGGTGTAGGCTTGGCTTTGATGGACTGCATTTGCAAATCAAAGCTTTTACGGGCATGAATAATATCTTCACTGACCAAACCACTACTGCCCCGTTTTAACTGGGCTGCCATCATACATTGCACCAAGGGATCAAGTTCAGGATATTGATGCGGATATCTTAAAATTTTAACTAGAGATTTTTGTGCAAAACTGGGCAATCGATCTAAAGTACGTGCCGCTGTACCTTGACCTTTTTCTAACATGGTCTGTAAAGTTCGGCTAAAAGCAACCATCATGGCACCTTCCTTTTATTTTAATCTTGATATTTTTTACATGATCAGCCAATACGTGACCATACGCTTATATCAGTCTAATTATCGGTATACACAGTAAAAACATTCATACGCTAATCTTCTTTTCATACCTTGTCATTGACAATTTCCATGTATATTTCGGCGTGTTTTTGCCACTCCAGCCCACAAAAAGAATGAATGTTATGGCTAAAAGACGCCTTCTGCTATCATTAGCAAGGCGATTTTTAGCTGCATTATCCCCTTTCCTGAAAATGGCACTTATTAAAATGACTCTTATACTTGCTAGGACTGTCATTATAACCAAGCCTAGGGTTCAGGTTATGACTAGTAATATAAAGGGGAGTAATATCCTCAACGTTGGAAGTATGATTCCTTTGCCTATTATTTAGATCGTAATTTAGAGGGGGGGGTCCGCTCAGAATCCTGATAAAATTTTGCTAAACAGATACATAAATTCTATTTATTCTGCATTTACTTAACTTTAGGCAAAAAAAAAGCTTATCCAGAGGATGGATAAGCCTAGAAAACACATTTCTAAATACCAAGAAGAAACTACAGCGATAGAATCTGGGTTAAATAATAAGCATCTGAAGCATTTTTGTGAAATATATAATTTATTTAATATTAATCGTTTTTAGGTCTAATAAAATCATTGCGAAGTTCATTCCTCTGCATGCGATCAAGCTTCTCAGATACATGGATATCAATGCTTTACTTAGGAACAGCCTATTATAACTGCTGTTACAGTTAGTCAATCTATTATAGATCATAGTGTGTATCTATATCATGATCGGCTATTCAAAAGAGTGAAACCGGTAGCTGGCTTTAACCTAGGGTAAATTTAGATATTCACCCGCTACCCCCATCATTTTGCATTCTGGTTTAGAAAAAAATAATGCTTTTTAATAATTTTAATCAAATTAAACAGATTTAATCGCTTGTCTCGCTTGAATTTTTAGCGTCTGCCCCGAACTCTGTATTAATCATGAATTTTATCACTCATGGCAGTTCAGGATTAAGGCAGTTAGCACTGAGGCCAAAAGGACTGACATGTTTAAAAACCCATTCAAACGGAGTAAATCTATGGCAACTGAGCAGAATCAAGACGCTCAAGATCTAGGGCAAGAGCAAGCTGAGCAACAAACAGTAGAATCTCAAGCTGAACCTGAACAGTCAGAAGTTACCGTTGAATCTTTACAAGAGCAGATTGCACAGCTTGAAGGTGACTTGAAGTTAGAAAAAGCCCGTACAGCCAATGCAGTTTATGAAGCACAAAAAAGCGTAGAACGTATTCAACGTGAAGCTGAAAAGCATAAAGAGACCGTGATTGAGAAGTTTGCTAAAGAGCTGCTCGACACTGTCGATAATTTAGAGCGTGCCATTCAAGCGGCTGGGGATATTGAATCGCCATTACTTGAAGGCGTTCAACTGACCCATAAATCATTACTCAGTACGCTGGAAAAATTTAACGTTGTAGAAGTCAACATGAACAATGGTTTCAATGCTGATTTACATCAGGCCGTCGGTATTGCACCTGACGTCAAAGCTGGTGAAATCGGTACCGTATTACAAAAAGGTTATGCCCTTTCAGGCCGTTTACTGCGTCCAGCAATGGTCCTCGTAGGTCAATAAGGTATAGAAATTCGAGAGTTTTTCTATTTTTTTCATGCAAACAACTTGAAAAATTTTGAATGGCTCTCATATCGGATAACAAGCAAAAACATTGCAAAAAATAATTTTGAGGAAACATCCAAATGGCTAAAATCATTGGTATTGACTTAGGTACAACAAACTCTTGTGTTGCCGTACTTGAAGGCGACAAAGTTAAAGTCATCGACAACGCTGAAGGCGCGCGTACAACTCCATCTATTATTGCCTATAAAGATGGCGAAATTCTGGTTGGTCAATCTGCGAAACGTCAGGCAGTGACTAACCCTAAAAATACATTATTCGCGATCAAGCGTTTGATCGGCCGTAAGTATCAAGACCAAGCAGTGCAAAAAGACATCGGTTTAGTGCCTTACAAAATCATCCAGGCAGACAATGGCGATGCATGGGTGGATGTAAATGACAAGAAACTTGCACCACAACAAATCTCTGCTGAAATCTTGAAAAAGATGAAAAAAACTGCAGAAGACTATTTAGGTGAAACAGTTACTGAAGCGGTCATTACTGTGCCTGCTTACTTCAACGATGCACAACGTCAAGCCACTAAAGATGCAGGTAAAATTGCCGGTTTGGACGTTAAACGTATCATCAACGAACCAACTGCTGCAGCTCTTGCGTTCGGTATGGACAAGAAAGAAGGCGACCGTAAAATCGCGGTTTATGACTTGGGTGGTGGTACTTTCGACGTATCCATCATTGAAATTGCTGACTTGGATGGCGACCAGCAAATAGAAGTATTATCTACAAACGGTGATACTTTCCTAGGTGGTGAAGACTTCGATAATGCTTTAATTGAATTCCTGGTTGAAGAATTCAAGAAAGAACAAAGCGTGAACTTGAAACAAGATCCTCTTGCATTACAACGTTTGAAAGAAGCCGCTGAAAAAGCAAAAATCGAGCTTTCTTCTTCTAATGCAACTGAAATTAACCTTCCATACATCACTGCAGATGCGACTGGTCCTAAACATTTAGTGATCAACGTGACTCGTGCAAAACTTGAAGGTTTGGTGGCTGATCTGGTCGCTCGTACTATTGAACCATGTAAGATTGCACTTAAAGATGCCGGTCTTTCAACTTCAGACATCTCTGATGTGATTCTGGTTGGTGGTCAGTCTCGTATGCCACTGGTACAACAAAAAGTACAAGAATTCTTTGGTCGTGAGCCACGTAAAGACGTGAACCCTGACGAAGCAGTAGCAATTGGTGCTGCGATTCAAGGTGCTGTGTTGTCTGGTGACAAAACTGACGTATTACTTCTTGACGTAACTCCATTGACTCTAGGTATTGAGACTATGGGCGGCGTGTTAACTGCAATTATCGAGAAAAACACCACGATTCCTGCGAAGAAATCTCAAGTGTTCTCAACTGCTGCAGACAACCAGCCTGCTGTAGACATTTCGGTTTACCAAGGTGAACGTAAAATGGCGCAGCAAAACAAATTGTTGGGTAACTTCCAATTAGGCGACATCCCACCTGCTCCACGTGGCGTGCCACAAATTGAAGTATCGTTCGATATCAATGCTGACGGTATCTTGAAAGTGTCTGCAAAAGACAAGAGCACTGGTAAAGAGCAATCGATTCAAATTAAAGCAAACTCAGGTTTGAGCGATGCTGAAATTGAAGCGATGATCAAAGATGCTGAAGCGAATGCGGAAGAAGACCGTAAGTTCGAAGAACTGGCTAAAGCTCGTAACGAAGCTGATGCTTTAGTTTCTAGCGCGCAAAAAGCAGTAAAAGATCTGGGCGAACAAGTGACTGCTGACGAAAAAACTGCGGTTGAAACTGCGGTTTCAGAACTTGAAGCTGCAACCAAAGAAAATGACGTTGAAGCCATCAAAGCAAAAACTGAAGCATTACAAAACATCATCATGCCGATCACTCAACGCGCTTATGAAGCTGCGCAAGGTGCTCAAGGCGGTGCGCAAGGTTTTGATCCAAATGCATTCCAAGGTGATGCGGGTCAACAACAAAAAGCAGATGACGGCGTTGTAGATGCTGAATTCACCGAAGTTAAAGATGACAAAAAATAATTTGTCGAATTAACAGAAAAAAGACCGCGCGCAAGCGCGGTTTTTTTATTTTTATTTCAGCTTAATTGTTATACAGTATAGAAAAATAATGATTTTAAGCTTTTATGCGCTTAGTGCTACTCAGCCTGTTGGTCATATTTCTGTTCGGCATGACCTATCAAACCCGAAATCATCCTCAAATTCGCCACAATACCCTGTTGGATCGTATTCAACATCCTTTCGATACCCGCTTACGTTACCGTATTGCTGAGGTTGATTCACGTTTTGGTGTTACTGAAAATGAACTGAAACAGATTAGCCAGCAAGCCACTGACATCTGGAAAGCGGGTACAGGCAAAGACTATTTTGTTTATGATCCCGATGCCCGGCTCACCATCCATTTAATTTATGATCAACGTCAAGACGAATCGGTGCAACGTCGGCAGCAATTAGGCCAGATTCAAAACAACCAGCAAGTGTGGGTCAATAAAAATCAACAACTGCAGCAATTTAAAGATGAACTAGACCGTACCAATACTCTACTCGATGCGAAAAAAGCCCAACTCAATATACAAATAAATCAACATAATCAATATATTGCCATTATTAATCAAAGTGGTGGAATCCCGGCTTCACAACGGGAACAGCTCATGCAGCAGCAAAACCAGTTACAACAGCACATTTTGGTACTGCAGCAAGAGATCAATCTTTATAACCAGAAAATTCAGCAACTTAATCTGGAGGTTGATGAACTGAATCAGCTGAATCAACGGATTGATAGCTCGGTAAAAAGCTTTAATCAGTGTTTTCAGCCACGATTATTTGATAAAGGTTCATTTAATGGCAAGCAAATTAACATTTACGAATTTGAATCGATTGAGGATTTACGCTTGACGCTGGCGCATGAATTTGGCCATGCACTGGGCTTGAAACATAATCAGGACCCGCAAGCACTGATGTATCCACTGATGAAAGAGCAAAACATGCTAAATTTCCGCTTGTCCGCTGCTGATCTTGCCCTGTTACAGGCGCGTTAGGCTCAACTTGAGATACAATGCAAAAAAACCTTACTTTTTATAAGTCTATGAATAGTAAGATATCGGCAATCAGGCAAATTTCGTGTTATGGTAATAACCAGAAATGACAACAGAAACCTCTGGAGATGCATGTGAGTTACTACCATATTCTTATTGAAGTAAATGATCACATCAGTACGATTGAACAGACTCGTGATATTGAAATTTTTGATATTATTGAGATTCAACCTTATCTCCATTCCATTCTTTTGCCGTATTTCAATGAGCAACTGATTGAACTTGAAGATGAAAATATAGAATTTAAAGATATTCTACATTTACAAGTCAAACAGACCCTGTTGCCTATTCAAGATTTGATTGAAGAAGAACAACGTTTACTGCCAAGTGATACCGATATCACCATTAGTGCTTATGAAATTTTTAACAATCGCGATTTAAGCCAAGATGTGACTACGGTTATTTTTGATATTCTAGAAGCAGCAAAACTGCAAGCCTAATAATTTAAATAGCTTGCAACAGCAATTTAACAAGCTGAACTGCAATAAAAAAGCCCCCATTTTTGGAGGGCTTTTTATATTTGATTATTCGATTAAATTGAAAAAGATGAACCACAACCACAGGTGGTTGTTGCATTGGGGTTGTGCACGATAAAACGTGAACCTTCCAGACCTTCTACATAATCTACTTCTGAACCGACAAGATATTGATAGCTCAGTGAATCGACCAGCATTTTCACATCGCCATTAACAAATTCAGCATCATCTTCATTCATGCTTTCAGCAAAGTTAAAGCCATAAGAGAAACCGGAACAACCACCACCTGTAACATAAACGCGTAACATTAATTCTTGGTTGCCTTCGCTATCACGCAATTGGCGTACTTTATTCGCAGCATTGTCGGTCAACACCAGAGCTTGGGCATTCATGTGGGATTCCTCTGTTCAATTCAGCTGTCTTGAAATATAAAAGACCATATATTAAGTATAGCATACCCAATATATGGTCAGTATTTACAGATTTAAAGTTAAATCAGACTATTTTTCTCAAGATTTTTTATAATTTTCATCCTGCAGACTACATTCAAAATTCTTTGGATCTTGCTTACAACGGAATTGCCACAGTAATTTCATCATACGTTTATCATAAACGCCGCGTTTGGTTAAATCGACCCGCGACTCGCGCATCAATTTTTGATAGCCCACTTTATCTGCTTCAGGAATTTGCATCCAGTATTTTTGCGGAATATCGGCTTTCATTTTGCCTAAAATCCCAAAGGCACGAGGTAACTGGCTTTTCACCCATTCACGTGACTTTTGCCCATATCCTGCAGGAAATTTATCTGGACGGATAATCACATTACCGGTGACTTGTAAAATAGGATAATTCACAATTGCGCCCTTATTGCCTAAACCCTTATACAGTTCTAAAGGTTTAAATACGGCAGCAGGTGCACCAATAATATCCACCTGACCATTGTTAAATTTAGCGCCAAAATTGGTGACATCTGCACTAATCGCCTGTGCACCCACTTGCTGAACCATAATTTTTTGCGCTTCATCATAATCAAGCACGGCAATTTTTTTGCCTGCAGCTTTCGCCACGGTATTGATATTACGATCATTAACCATTAAAAAGGCATCGCCGACTGGAATCACACCCACCACTTCATATTTGCTATTCAGCATATGTTTGGCAAAAGTTGGATTGGCTAAACCCTGCATCACTTTTACTGCCAGTTTTAAATCGGGAATCGCACCAATAGCATCCAGTGAACCGGTAAAATGGTTAAACTGACGACCGCGCATACCGGTCACACTGATCCCGTCACACTTTCCAGCTTTAAAATCTTCAGCGATGACTGCTTCATTTTGGCCTACACGTAATTCAATATCGGCGCCCCAATTTTTGGCTGCCAATTGATAATCTTTCATCAGGGCAAAAACATCCCCACTTTTACCTACTAAATCAAATACGCAAATCACCTGTTTGGCTTGAGTAATACTAGCGACAGCACACAAACCTAGACCAAGCAGCAGTGTTTTAGAGCATGGCATCATGATTTTTTCTTCCTTGTGTCATTATTTTATTCAATCTTGAATTGAATCGTTTTTGCTTTTTTTATTCATCAGCCAGCAGCCGATTTGAAGACTTGTTTTTTGGGCTGATAAAATTTCACTGTTATTTTTTTAAGATTACGCCTTTTTTCACTCATCTCAATGGCAAAAATGACAAAATACTAGTGACAAAAAAGCCTAGATTTAATCTAGGCTTTCTTTTTAAAAATCAATACTATTCACCACCAAGTGAACATTCAAAATTGGCTTTATCGACAGAGCAGCGAGCCTTTTTCAAAACCCCCATCATGCCTGGATCATAAATACCGCGGTTGGTCATATCCATACGGCCTTCACGCAATAATTTTTGATATTTGGTTTTATCTTCTGCAGTCAGGTTCAATTTAAACTTGGCCGGAATATTGGCTTCCAGACGATTAATTAGGGCAAAACTTTTTGGTAAGTTTTTCACAAACCAGTCACGTGATTTTTGACCAAAGCCTGCCGGGAATTGGTCTGGACGGATCACAAAATCTGCGGTCACCTGGAGTACAGGGAAATTAAACATCGCACCATTAGAACCTAAACCTTTATAAATTTCTAAAGGTTTATAGGCATAGGCAGGTGCACCTACCATATCGACCTGTCCATTATTGAATTTTGCGACAAAGTTAGATACATCAGAGATCACCGCTTGCGCACCTACACGTTGCACCATAATTTTTTGTGCATCGTCATAACCTAATACCGCAAATTTTTTACCTGCTGCTTTTTCAATCGAGTCAATTTTTTTATCGCGTACAAAAATAAAAGCAGAACCTAAAGGTGAAATACCCGCCACTTCATATTTTTTGCCGCCTAAATTACTGACCATTTTCGGCGCATTACGTTTATCCAAAGCAAAAGTGATGGCACGCTGAGCAATCGCATTACTTGGTGCACCACCGAGAGCATCAATAGAGCCTACGAATTTATTGTATTGACGAGCACGCATCGCGGTCATAAACACGCCGTCACATTTACCGGCTTTAAAGTCATTATCAGCAACCGCTTCGTCTTGACGTGGAATAAGATTAATTTCTGCCCCCCATCCTTTGGCAGCCAATGCCCATTCCTGAGCCATTTGAAAAGATTCACCCGATTTACCCAGTAAATCAAATACACAGACATCGACTTTAGCAGCTTGTGCTGTACTCGCTAAGCCTACAGCAGCAAATGTTGTTAATGTGAAAATCATTTTTTTCATTATTTCGGTCCTTTTAGAATCTTGTTGTTTGACGAGTATCCGTTCACGCCACAAATATTAAGCAAGTTCATTCTAAAAAAATAGAGTATTTAATCCAATTAATCAGGCTTAAAATGCCAATCGTTTTTCATTTTTTTAAGTTAGCAATAAAAATCATAAACTTATGTAACAGCGATTTTTAGGTATAATTTATGAAATTTGCGCTATTTTACAAATGAATACAATAATGATGGATTTATTCACCGCTTAATGAACACTCAAAGTTGGTTCTCTCTACCGTACAACGGGCTTTTTTCAGCACCGTCATCATGGTCGGTTCATAAATTCCTTGCCTAGTCAGGTCTAAACGTCCATCTCGTAATAATTTTTGATATTTATCATGATCTTCCTTAGTTAAATTGACTTTATATCTGGCGGGAATTTCCGCTTCCAGGCGTTTCACCATAGCAAAGCTTTTCGGTAAAAGTTTTACGAACCAACTCCGTGACTGATCTGCAAAACCTTCAGGAAATTTCTCCGGGCGAATCACCAGATCGGCAGTCACATTGACGACCGGAAAATTAATCATTGCCCCGCTAGAGCCTAAACCTTTGTAAATTTCTAGCGGCTTAAAGGCATAAGCGGGTGCCGCAATCATATCGACTTCACCATTGTTGAATTTATTCACAAAATTAGAAATATCAGCCATCACCGGCACTGCACCAATACGCTGGACAACAATTTTTTGTGCCTGATCATAGTGCAGAATGGCAAATTTTTTACCTTGTGCCTTCTCTATCGAGTTAATTGATTTATCACGTACAAAAAGATAGGCAGTACCAATTTGCCCAATGCCTGCCACCTCATATTTTTCATTGGCAATGCTACTGGTCAGCCGCTTTTTATTACGTTTGTCCAGCACAAAAGCAATGGCTTTTTGCGCAATCTGATTACTTGGAACACCACCAAGTGCATCAATTGAACCGGCAAATTTGTTATAGGCGCGGGCACGCATTGAGGTCATGTAAAAAGCATCACAGATACCAGCCTTAAAATCTTTTTCAATTTTTGCTTCGTCTTGATAGGGTATTAGATTGACCTCAGCTCCCCAGTTTTTACTGGCTAAATCCCATTCTTCAATTAATTTATAAGACTCACCTGCTTTCCCAAGTAAATCAAATACACAGATACTCTGTTTGGCTTGCGCTGAGCCGGAAAAACTCAAAAGTGTGAGCGTAGATAAAATAAAAGTCCTTTTTTTCATGATGTGCCTTATTTTTTTCACTTATTTCTCTTAGAAAATTACTATAATTTTGTTTTTATAGTAAAAATAGAGCTGCTAAGGTCTTTCTGACGAAAGGCTCTTTTTCGCACAATTTGTCACATTTTTATTCATCTACTTAAAATCATGCTTTTATAAAAAAGAATCATGCGCTGCCTTTTTCTTTTCTGAGTGGCTTCCTTTAGAATACGCACATCATTCTTCTCATTTAGATATTTCAATGATTCAGTTAGATCAACTTTCTATACGTCGCGGTGGGCGTGTTTTATTTCAAAAAGCGTCTATGCAGCTACATCCAGGATGGAAAATTGGCCTAACCGGTGTCAATGGCGCAGGAAAATCGACCCTGTTCGCCGCATTATTGGGTGGCATGGAATCAGATGGCGGTTCTTTGACCCGTCCTGCTGCCTGGACGGTGGCTCATATGGCTCAGGAAATTAAAGCGCTGGAGATGAAGGCCATCGATTTTGTCCTGTCTGGAGATGAAGAATATTGGGACATCCAGCATAAACTGGAACATCCTGAAGCCCTTAATAACGATGAGTTAGCACATTTATATGGCCGCTTTGACGAAATTAATGGCTACTCTGCTCCATCAAAAGCATCACAATTGATGGCCGGTTTGGGCTTCTTTGAACATCAGTCACAACTGGATGTTTCCAGTTTCTCGGGTGGCTGGCGCATGCGTTTAAATCTGGCCCGCACCCTGATGAGCCGTTCAGACTTGCTGTTACTGGATGAACCGACAAACCATCTCGATTTGGATGCAATTTTATGGCTGGAAGACTGGCTAAAAGCCTATGAAGGCACCCTGATTTTAATTTCGCATGACCGTGATTTTCTTGATGCCGTTACCGATCATATTTTACATATCGAAAATCAGGAACTGATGCTCTATACCGGAAATTATTCTACCTTTGAACGTACACGTAGTGAACGTCTGGCACAACAACAACAAGCGTATGAAAAGCAGCTTGAAACACGGGCACATTTACAAAAATTTATTGACCGCTTTAAGGCCAAAGCCACCAAAGCCAAACAGGCACAGAGCCGGATTAAACAATTAGAACGTATGCAGGAACTTTCTGCTGCACATGTCGATACACCGTTTACCTTCAGTTTCCGTGAACCGACTAAAATGAGCTCACCTCTGCTGCAACTGGAACATGCAGATATTGGTTATGGTGACAAGCTGATTGTAACCAATGTCAATTTGCAAATCACACCAAGCAGCCGGATTGGTTTACTCGGGATGAATGGGGCCGGTAAATCGACACTGATCAAATCTTTGGTTGGTGACCTGAAACTGCTCAAAGGGACGCGCAAAGATTCTGAATTGCTGAATATTGGTTATTTTGCCCAGCATCAAATGGATGCCCTGGATGGTAGTGCCAGTCCAATGCTGCAATTGTCACGAATCGCGGACAAAAAAATCAGTGAAGCAACTTTACGTTCATTCCTCGGTAGCTTTGGTTTTAGTGGCGAACGTATGGACACCCCAAGTGAAGGCTTCTCTGGTGGTGAACGTGCGCGCCTAGCTTTGGCTTTAATTGTATGGCAACGTCCAAACGTGTTGATTCTGGATGAACCGACCAACCATTTGGACCTTGATATGCGTCATGCCCTGACCATGGCCTTACAGGACTTTGAAGGTGCTGTGGTGTTGGTATCGCATGAGCGTCAATTGATTGCCAGCGTCTGTGATGAATTATTGCTAGTCCACAATGGTCAATGCCGTGAATTTGATGGTGATCTGGTTGCCTATGCAGACTGGTTACGCCAGGCACGGATTGACCTCATGAAAAATGGTCAGAAACCTGCTGAACCCGTGAAATCACAAGTAGAAGTAAAACCGGCAATTTCAAAACTCGATAAAGAAGCTCAACGTAAAGAAACTGCGCGCCGCCGTGAACTGAGCCGCCCGATTCGTAAAAATATTGAAAAAAATGAAGCACAGATTAGCAAGCTGCAACCACGTTTAGCTGAAATTGAAGTCTTACTGGGTGATGCGGCAATATATGAGGCAAGTCGTAAAGATGATTTACTCAAGCTGATGAATGAGCAAACTCAGTTAAAAAGCCAGCTGGAAACGGCGGAAGAACAGATGTTAGAGTTAATGATGGAACTGGAAGAGCTTGAAAGTTCTTTTGAATAAGGCATTTTTCCATTCTTAAGTAAAGCTAAAGTGACGTTTATTTTATGATCGCAGCACAATATTTAAGGTGTGCTGCGATTTTTTAATTTTTCTACACAACCATTCTATTCTACACAACCCCTCTATATAGCCATTCTACCCAGTTATGACGAGCTATTTTAAATCAAACAACATGATCAGGTTTTAAATTCAAAAACCCTCTTAAAATAAATTTAAATTCAAAATCTGCTTTTAAATTTAAAATTTCTATCCCCAATAAACTCGGAATCGCAGTTTAAATTTAAAATAAAATATTATTTTATCTTGTGGATAAGTGAATTTTTACTCTTATACTGAGCCAAAATGGCTGTTCCGAAATTTATCCACAGAGCGCTTTCCACTATGTGGATAGTTTTAAATTAGTTTTTGACTAATCCTGAGCTGATTTTTTGCGTTTTAAAAACCTGAGTTCGATGATTTTCCAGGCGCCCTCATTGACCCATAATTCCCGAATTTGTTTATGATTCTGCAAGCCAATCCAGACCTGGCAATGCTTTAAATCTTCATCATAATCAAATTCTTCAAACTCAACTGCGAGTTTTTGTGGCTTCCAGACACCATTTTTCACGGCATGAGCAATGCGCTCATAACGGACAAAATTGCTTTCCACGCGACCCTCCTACTCGTAGACCACTTTGAACTGTTCATGTTCATACTGAGCCAGCACCTCATAATTTCCGCTAAAAAAGGCCTGAGTCCAGATATCGTGGATCTGTTCCAGTTCTTGATCCATAGTGCTCACCTCGTCATATTGCATGATGATTTCATCTTTATTTGGAATCATCATGACAGAAGAATACGTCATTTTAATAAAAATAAAGATGGCTAAAAATTAATCGAATTAAAATAAAAACAGCATAAAAAAAGCATCCCGAAGGATGCTTTTTTACAATTTCACTCATCAATGCATCAGGCGTCGATATCCGCATTTAAGGCATTTTCCTCAATAAAGGCACGACGCGGTTCCACATCATCACCCATCAAACACGAGAACATGCGGTCGGCCTCAATGGCATCGTCAATGGTCACTTGTAGCATGTTACGGTTTTCAGGATCCATAGTGGTTTCCCACAGCTGTTCCGCATTCATCTCACCCAAACCTTTATAGCGCTGGATCATCATGCCGCGACGTGAGTCAGATAAAATGTGCTGCCAAACCTGATGGAAGGTCGACACCTGAATCTTGCGATCACCTTTCTGCAAATAAGCGCCTTCTTCAAGCAAGGTAAACCAGCTCTTCGAATTTTGCAGTAAACGCTTGTATTCACTTGAACCGAGCAATCCGGTATCCAGTAAATAATGATGCGGCAAGTTGTGCACATACACCGTTACACGTGGCCAGTAATGCACCACTTTGCTACCGTCTGCATGTTCTTTCTCAAACACTTCAAGCGTGATTTCAGGACGTAAACTTGGTTGATACGTTTCAATAGCAGCACGCAACTGTTCAGACCACTGTTTCACATAGTCTTCATCATGACTATGGTCTAACTTGAACGCATCTAGGCCCAGTAAACCATCCAGCAAGCTTGCTGGATAACGTAGCGTTAAACGCTGCAAGCTCTTTTGTGAAGTCTGATAGTCAGCAATGACTTTTGCTAAAGACTCACCACGAATCGCAGGTGCATCGGCGCTGACATGCAGTTCCAACTCATCAATTGCGTTAGAAATCAGGTAAGTCTCAAGCGCATCATTATCTTTAATGTACTGCTCTTGCTTGCCTTTTTTCAGTTTATATAACGGTGGCTGTGCAATATAGATATAACCGCGTTCTACTAGTTCAGGCATTTGACGGAAGAAGAAGGTCAACAGTAGCGTACGGATGTGCGAACCATCAACGTCAGCATCGGTCATGATGATGATTTTGTGATAACGTAATTTGTCCGGGTTGTACTCTTCACGACCAATACCACAGCCCAACGCTGTAATCAGCGTACCGACTTCCTGACTCGAGATCATCTTGTCGAAACGTGCACGTTCTACGTTCAGGATTTTACCTTTCAGTGGCAGAATGGCTTGCATCTTACGGTTACGGCCCTGTTTGGCAGAACCACCCGCAGAGTCACCTTCGACCAGGTACAATTCAGACAATGCCGGATCTTTTTCCTGACAGTCCGCCAGTTTACCTGGCAAACCGGCAATATCCAGCGCACTCTTACGACGGGTCATTTCACGCGCTTTACGTGCAGCATCACGTGCACGAGCCGCATCGATAATTTTTCCGGCAATCGATTTTGCTGCTTGCGGATTTTCCAGCAGGTATTCCGAGAATGACTTGTTCATCGCCTGCTCTACAGCAGGTTTCACTTCACTTGAAACCAGTTTTTCCTTGGTTTGTGAAGAGAATTTAGGATCAGGCACTTTTACCGAAACAATCGCGGTTAAACCTTCACGTGCATCATCACCCGATACAGCAACTTTCTCTTTTTTGAGCAAGTTTTCGCTTTCCATATAGCTGTTTAAGCCACGGGTTAAAGCAGCACGGAAACCAGCTAAATGTGTACCACCATCTTTTTGTGGAATGTTATTGGTAAAACAACGCACGTTTTCTTGATACGTGTCATTCCATTGCAAGGCAACTTCTACACCAATGCCATTGTCGGCTTGCACAGTAAAATGAAAGATATCATTCAGATGGGTTTTGCCCTGGTTGATATATTTTACGAATTCAGACAAACCACCTTCATAATCAAACACATGTTCTGCATTGATACGTTCATCACGTAGCACAATACGCACACCGGCATTCAGGAATGAAAGCTCACGCAAACGGCGCGCCAAAATATCAACATTGAAAATAGTTTGACTAAAGGTCTCGGCACTTGGCCAGAAACGAACAGTAGTCCCGGTTTTGTCGGTATCACCCACGACTTTGAGTGGATAGACAGGATCACCATGTTTATATTCTTGTTGGTGAATATGACCGGCTCTGTAAATGGTTAATTCCAGTTTGCTCGATAAGGCATTGACGACCGAAACACCTACACCATGCAAACCACCAGAAACTTTGTAGCTATTATCGTCAAACTTACCGCCGGCATGCAGAATGGTTAAAATCACTTCAGCTGCAGATACGCCTTCTTCAGGATGAATATCTGTCGGAATACCACGACCATTATCGGATACGCTGACTGACTCATCTTCATGGATGGTGACCAGGATTTCGTCACAGTGACCTGCCAAAGCTTCATCAATGGCGTTATCGACCACCTCAAACACCATGTGATGCAAGCCTGAGCCATCGTCTGTATCGCCAATATACATACCTGGACGCTTACGCACAGCATCGAGGCCACGTAATACCTTGATACTAGAGGAATCATAAGCTTTTTCATGGGTTGGTTCTGTTTGAGAAGCAGCTTGATCTTCTGAACTCATGGTTTCTCCCTAGTGAAATATAGGTCTATCCAAAGATGGGTAAAATTTAAAAAGTTATTGCACAACAACCTGAACTTGACCATTTTCAACTTTGAATAATTGATATGAAATAGACAAATCATGTAAATGTTTTTTGACCGATTCATGCTCTAAAGTGGTAATAAAAACTTGACTACCCAGCTGGCTTAATCGCTCAATTAATCGTCGTTGTGCAGTTAAATCTAATTCTGCTGTCAGATCATCTAATAATACCACAGTTTCCTTATTACAGGCATGTAGCATTGCAATCTGTGACAGTTTTAGAGCCATAATCAAGAGCTTTTTCTGACCGCGTGAAAGCACCACATCAGCATCGCCCAACGTTGTTTTTAAACGTAAATCGGCACGATGTGGACCGTATTCAGTATAACGGCGATCCACATCTTTCTGATGATGCACAGTCAGGTCATGCAGCAAGCCCTGTTCGGTATGAAAGCCAGGCATATATTCCAGTTCCACCGCAAGATTGGGTAGCAAGTGCTGCAAATCCTGCTCAAAATAAACTTTCCACTGCTCGACAATGCCGCTACGCTGCGAATTCAGCATTTCGCCATATTCAGCCAACATTTTGTTCCATGGTTCCAGATCATGCAAACCGAGATTTCTGCTCGATTTCAACAAGCTGTTACGTTGCTTTAAGGCACGTGCATAGTACTGCCAGGCATGATAAAAATCCGGTTCCACGTGGAACATCAGCCAATCCAGCAACTGCCGGCGCGGTTTGGCCCCATAATCGATAATGTCGGTACTTTGCGGATCAATATGCTGTAAAGGCAGTATTTTGGCCAGTTGACCTTGGGTCGCGATATGATCGCCATTGACCTTAATCAGCTGTTCACCGGAGAGCAGCTTTTGCATGCCAATTTTTTCCGTTGCCGATTGTGCAAACACAATCGCATCGCCAGTTTCATTCTGAATATAATTTTTCGGGATATGGGTACGAAAAGAACGCCCGGTCGCCAGCAAATGAATGGCTTCCAAAATCGAGGTTTTGCCTGAACCGTTTTGCCCGTAAAAGACATTAAACGGCTGCAACTCATGGAGTGCAACCGTCTTTAAGTTTCGAACACGTTCTATATTTAAACGCGTAATATGCATGGTTAAATCTGATTCAATATCGGCAAATTAAACACGCATTGGCATTACAACATAGGTCTGATCCTGTTGTGCCGGATCATGCACCAATACCGACTGATTCGCTTCAGTCATGGTCATCGATACATCTTCACCATCTAATACACTCAGCACATCAAGCAGGTATTGGGCATTGAAAGACATTTCCATCGGTGCATCTGCATACTGAATGGCTAAATCTTCAATCGCTTCATCTTGCTCCGGGTTGTTAGCACGCAGCTGCAAAGAATCGGCACCAAAATTCAGGAACACGCCACGTAATTTTTCATTACTGAGAATGGCCACACGTTGCAAGGATTGCTTGAATACGTCATGCGCGATCAATACGTTTTTATCGCCACCACGTGGAATCACGCGACGGTAATCCGGGAATTTTCCATCAATCAGTTTCGTGGTGAAACGAACAGTAATATCGCCCTGCTCTTTATCACGACTTGGGGTACTGATGGTCACATTTAACAATTCACGGCCAATCAATAAAGACAATTGCTCATCTTCAATGCTGAGCAGACGTTGCAACTCAGCTACCGCTTTACGAGGCACAATCGCCTGAATAGGCTGGGTTGCTGTAGATTGCGCAACAGTTTCACACAGCGCAAGGCGGTGACCATCAGTCGTTACAGCTCGCAATTGATTTTGATCAATTTCAAGCAATGTTCCAGTTAAATAGAAACGTACATCCTGTACCGCCATTGCAAAAGCCGTTTTTTCAAACAGGCGTTTTAACTCGCGCTGAGTCACGGTCACTTGCGTACCTTGGGCATTTTCAGTACTTAACAATGGATAATCTTCAGCTGGCAAAGTACCTAGTACAAAGCGGCTATTCCCTGATTTTAAAATACAGCGATCTTCAGTAATTTGCAGGTCAATCAATGCCGCAGCAGGCAAGGATTTACAGATATCCATCAGTTTACGTGCCGGTACAGTGGTTTCACCAGCCTGCAAGCAAGCCCCTTCAGCCAACGTGGTACTGGCCACCAGTTCCACTTCCAGATCAGAACCGGTAATGGTTAAGGATTCATTGCTCACTTGAATTTTTACGTTAGACAGAATGTTTAAAGTATGGCGACGTTCAACCGCTCCTACGACATGTGACAGAACATTAAGTAAGCTTTCTTTCGCGATTTTCAAACGCACGGTACATTCCTCTAACAACTGAAGATGAAAATAAATAAATGTGTTTTTTAGCAGTGTACTATGCGGCAGAATATGCCGCATTGCAAGAATAGAATTTGATCAAATCAGATCAGCTTTGCAACAGCCGTTGCAGGTTTTTATAGTCTTCATTAAAGATCGGATCTTGTTCACGCAGACTGATGACTTTTTCACAGGCATGCATCACGGTACTGTGGTCACGACCACCAAAGGCCATGCCAATTTCGGGGAAACTGTCCCCGGTCAGTTCACGTGCCAAGCCCATGGCCAGCTGACGTGGACGAGCATAAATCCGGGTACGTTTGGGACCGACAATTTCCTTTAAAGGAATACGGAAATATTCACTCACCACCCGCTGGATATTTTCAGTACTGATGGTACGGGCACGAATGGCCAGCACATCTTTTAACGATTCACGTACCACTTCCAGATCGATCGGTGTGCCTTTAAAACGGGAAATCGCCACCACTTTGTTCAGCGCGCCTTCCAGCTCACGAACATTGGCCACCACTTGCTGGGCAATAAACAGGGCACAGTTACGCGGCAACTCTATCCCACTGCTTTCGGCTTTTTTCAACAAAATTTCAATTCGGGTTTCAATATCCGGTGGTTCCACCCCGACCGATAAGCCCCAGGAAAAACGTGAAACCAGACGTGCATCCAGTTCCGTCAATTCTTTGGGATAACGGTCGGAAGTCAGAATAATCTGTTTTGATTCATCCAATAACGCGTTAAAGGTATAAAAAAACTCCACCAGACTGGCTTCTTTACCGGCCAGCAAATGAATATCATCCACCAACAACAGATCGAGCGAGCGGCAATTCTTTTTAAACTCTTCCACTTTGCCTTGCTGTAAAGAGCTGACAAAATCTTGTACAAAACTCTCGGCCGTCATATACATCACCCGTGCATTGGGTTTGGCCTGTAACAGGGCATTACCAACAGCTTGCATGAGGTGGGTTTTACCCAAACCGGTCGGTCCGTATAAAAATAGCGGGTTATGCTGTGAAGCCCCCAACTGGGTTAACACTTTACGGCAGGTTTCAGCTGCCATCTGGTTGGAACGGCCTTCAACGAATAGTGAAAAAGTAAATAAGGGATTGAGTAAACGTTTACGGCTGTTTTTACTGCCCGTTTCATCTTTTTCTTTTTTCGGTTTGGAAACAACTGCCGGCACAGATTGCAATGCAGCCGTGGTGGTTGCTGGCTGTTCATTGGCTGACAAGATTGCACCCGGACGTGAATCCACCAGAATCTCGACTTTACGTACCCGGCCTTCGGACATCTGTTCAGCCAAAATCGTAATCAGTTCCAGATGATGTTCCTGAATATAGCGGGTCCAATACGGATTGGGTGCATAGAGTCTTAAAGTATCGTTTAGCTCTTCAGCAACCAGAGGGCGAATCCACATGGTAAAGACATTTCCCGAAAGCTCTTGTCGCAAACGAGTTAGACAGTCTGTCCAAAGCATGTGAAACCCCTATTCATTCCATTGTTAGTAAAAAAATCATGCGAGCCCGACCGAGCGGGTCGCCATTCTATCGAAGTTATCCACATCTGTCATGGCAAAATTCAGGAAATATCATTCAAAAAAGCAAATTTCCGATTAAATTTAAATTTAAATCACAATGTGGATAAGTTTATCCGCAAGCTGTGGATAAAATATAACATAAAGTTATCCACAATTTAATAAAATTATAAAAACATAGATATCCACAATTTAAATTTATGTTTATTAAAAATAAAATAGCCTTTTCCACAGAAAAACACCGCCCTAGTAGTAATAAATTTAAATTTATAAATTTGAATTTATTTATAAGAACGCCATTCTTTGGGGATAACTCGGAAAAGTTATAAATTTAAATTCATTTCACAACACAAGCATTTCATTCACAGTAAGATGTGGATAAGATTGTGAATATTTCTGTTTATAACTTATGTTGTTTTATTAATCAATAATTTACACTGTGTATAAAATAGATACAACTTTTAATTATCTAAATGCATGTTCAACATATCAATCTTCTAAAAACCGGTTTATTTTGAAAGAAAGTTTGTTTTTGATTGACAGCTCATTGAATGAACACTAAAATCGCGAACCTTCATAGAAAGATCATTTTTGGAGTTTCAATATGAAACGTACATTCCAACCATCAGAATTAAAGCGTAAGCGTGTTCATGGTTTCCGTGCTCGTATGGCTACTAAAGCTGGTCGTCAAGTATTAGCTCGCCGTCGTGCAAAAGGTCGTCATAGCTTAACTGTTTAATCTGTTAACGCTATTACGATTTTGGGTGTTATGACACTTTATGGCTTCAGCACAGATGTACGCATACACTGTGCTGCCGATTATAAAAGTGTGTTTGATGGTGCGCTTTTTAAAGTGCATCAACCCCATTTCTTATTTCTTGCTAAAAATTCCGAGCAGCCGAAAAGCCGTTTGGGTATTGTTGTTGCCAAGAAAAAAGTGCGTCGCGCACATGAAAGAAATAGAGTAAAGCGTCTTGCTCGTGAAAGTTTTCGCCTGCATCAGCAGCAATTAGATTTATTAGATATTGTGGTCATGCCTAAAATGGGTATTGAAGCAATCCCTAATGCGGAATTGCAGCAGCAATTACAATTTGCTTGGCAGAAATTGCAACGCCTTGCCAAAAAGCATAAAAAGATAGCTCCCTCCCCACAAAAGTAGAGAAGGCCAATGGTACGTTTACTGCATTGGTTGATTCGATTCTATCAGATCGCGATTAGTCCTTTATTGGGACCCCGCTGTCGTTATATTCCCACATGTTCTCAATATTCTTTGGAAGCAGTCCATTGTTATGGTGCTGTGCGTGGTGTGTGGTTAGCTACTAAGCGTATTTGTCGTTGTCATCCTTGGGGGGGCTCGGGATATGATCCGGTTCCGCCAAAGGCAATTCGTTTTATTTCATTTCAGCAAATAGATTCTCAAACGCTTCACGTTGTTGTACCCTTTCGTGATCGTTTATTGAACCGAAATCACTCTAACTACTTGGGATAATAGATATGCAACAATGGGCCAGGTTTGCAATTCTAGGGGCCATGTTTGTCGTCGCATATTTGCTTATTTTGGCTTGGCAAAAGGATTATGGTCATGCAGAAACTAAACCGCAGCAAGAAGCTGCCGTGGTTTCACATGAAGTATCTGCAGATTTGCCAAATGGTCAAACCGCTGCTACTGCGTCTGACATGCCTCAAGCGAATATTGCGACTCAGCAAACTACAACAGATGCCACTGCACCTGTAAGTCAACAGCTTATTTCAGTACAAACTGACCTTTATCATCTTTGGATTAATCCTAAAGGGGGTGACATTGTTCGTATTGAATTATTGAACCACGATAAAGACAAAGACAGTAATGCGCCGTTCGTGATGCTGGAAAGCGATGCACAACGGACTTATGTTGCTCAGTCTGGATTGATTGGTTTAAATGGACCAGACAGTAACCGCAATGGTCGTCCTGTATATGAGATTGAAAAAGCATCTTATACACTGGCAGATGCCAAAGCGGAAAAAAACAAAGACGGTCAAGCAGTTAAGGTTTTATCGGTACCGATGGTCTACAAAACTGCTGACGGTGTAGAGATCATTAAGACGTTTACCTTCAAGCAGGGTGAATATCCGGTTATGGTCAGCCACAAAGTGGTCAACCGTAGTAACCAGAACTGGCAAGGCCAGATGTTTGGTCAGATCAAACGTGATAATTCGGATGATCCGGGTAAATCTTCCCAAGGTATTTTCACACTCGGTACATTCCTGGGTGGGGCGTGGGGAACGCCAGATGAACATTATAACAAGCTGAAATTTGCCAACTTCAACGATGAAAAGTTGAATGTTGAAGCCAAAGGTGGCTGGGTTGCTGTCGTGCAGCATTATTTTGTCAGTGCCTGGATTCCGGGTGATCTTAAACTGACTCAAGCCAATGGTCAGCCTTATAGTGCCAAACTGGAATCTCGCCAATCTACCGATAATATGAACATTATTGGTTTCACTTCACCGACCATGAATGTACCTGCAGGTACTGCGGCGGAAGTGGATGCGACATTCTATTCAGGTCCTAAAGTACAGTCTGAATTAAAAGACTTGGCTGTGGGCTTGAATCAAACGGTCGATTATGGCTGGTTATGGCCAATTGCCAAATTATTGTTCTTGGGCCTTCAATTCTTCCATAACATTGTCGGCAACTGGGGCTGGTCAATTATCATGTTGACCGTATTGGTCAAACTGATTCTTTGGCCATTGTCGTCCAAGAGCTACCGCTCGATGGCGAAAATGCGTGTGATTGCACCTGAAATGCAACGCATGAAAGAAGAGTTTGGCGAAGACCGTATGCGCTTCTCGCAAGAAATGATGGCGTTGTATAAACGTGAACAGGTCAATCCATTATCGGGTTGCTTGCCATTGTTATTGCAAATGCCGATTTTCTTGGCCTTGTACTGGGTCTTGATGGAATCGGTAGAACTGCGTCATGCACCTTGGTTGGCTTGGATTCAAGATTTATCTGCAATGGATCCGTGGTTTATCCTGCCGTTACTGATGGGCGCGACCATGTTTATTCAGCAGTCTTTAAATCCGCAGCCGGCTGATCCGATGCAGGCAAAAGTCTTTAAGATTATGCCGATTGTCTTCACCGTATTTATGTTGTTCTTCCCTGCGGGCTTGGTGTTGTACTGGATTGTCAACAACAGTATTACCATCTTGCAGCAAAGCCTGATCAACAAAGGTGTGGCGAAAGAACGCGAAAAACGCGATGTTGTTTAAGTAACGACTGATTGCGAATAGCTGAATAAATCCGCTTAAGATGGTAATCTTAGGCGGATTTTTCTTTGGCTGTGATTTGGGATTTTTTAGGTGAATTTTATGCAAAACCTTACTACGATTGCTGCGATTGCAACTCCGCCTGGGCGCGGTGGCGTGGGGGTAATTCGTCTGTCGGGTCCAAAATCTTATGCCATTGCTGAAGCTTTAACCCGAAACGCTTTGCCTAAGGCCCGTTTCGCCGGTTTCCGTCAGTTTTATGATGCATCTGGTGAAGTCATGGATGAAGGCCTGGCCATTTGCTTCCCTAACCCACACTCGTTTACCGGTGAAGATGTGGTGGAGTTACAGGGGCATGGGGGGCCGGTGATTCAAAATGCCCTGCTCGGCCGACTACTGGAGCTGGGTGCAACCGCTGCCAAAGCCGGTGAATTTTCCATGCGTGCCTTTGAAAATGGCAAGTTGGATCTGGTCCAGGCCGAAGCGATTGCCGACCTGATTGATGCCACCTCTCAGGCCGCGGCACGTTCTGCAGTCCGTTCACTGCAAGGGGCTTTTTCTACCCGGGTCAATACGGTGTTAGAGAAATTGATTCACCTGCGTCTGCATGTGGAAGCTGCGATTGATTTCCCGGAAGAAGAAATCGACTTTTTGGCAGACGGCAAAATTTTAGCCTTGCTGGAAGATGTGCAAACTTCAGTTGCTGCCGTGCAAACTTCGGCACGACAAGGCCAGCTATTGCGTGAGGGCTTACAAGTAGTGATTGCGGGTAAACCGAATGCGGGTAAATCTTCCTTGCTGAATACTTTGGCAGGAAATGAACGCGCCATTGTGACTGATATTGCTGGTACCACCCGTGATGTCTTGCATGAAAAAATCACCTTGAATGGCTTGCCGATTACCCTGACCGATACCGCTGGTTTACGTGAAACTGGCGATGTCGTGGAAAAAGAAGGCATTCGCCGTGCGATTAAAGAAATTGAACAGGCTGATTTGTTGCTACTGGTCTATGACTTAAGCCAAGGGGAAGATCCGCTGCAATTGGCACAAAACTATTTTGCCGAACATTTGGAACCACGCCGTTTAATGCTGATCGCCAACAAGTGTGACTTGACCGGTGCAACTGCTGCAATTGGTGATTATCAAGGTTTCCGTCATATTACCGTTTCTGCCAAGCAGGAAACTGGGGTGCAGTCGCTCATAGAAGCGATTACAGCGCATGCAGGCTTCCAGCCTGAAGAAGATACCTTTATTGCCCGTACCCGCCATTTAGACGCAATGAAGCGCACTCAGCACTATCTGGCAGAAGCGCGTGAACAACTGGTGGTGTTCCATGCCGGTGAGCTGGTGGCGGAGTCATTGCGACTTGCCCAGAATGCCTTGGGTGAAATTACCGGGGACTTTAGTGCAGATGACTTGTTGGGCAAGATCTTTGGATCATTTTGTATCGGAAAGTAATTTAAAATTAAAGAGTTATGTAATAGGCTCTAATAAATTCCAGTATGTGAAAAATAGCATTAAGTTTTAATCACTTAGTGCTTTTTTTATATCACTGAATGATTCACGATAGGCTAAAAATTTATCTAATGGCATGATATTTTATTCTGTTATAAGTCACCAGATAGGAGAACGCCTGAATAAGAATTTGGGCATTTCCATTCTGTCGATGAGGAATAAAATGGATTCAATATTATTGAGAATGAGCGTATAACCTAAACTTCTGGGCAAGATCATTAAAGCTGAGGATGATTATTTATCATTTATTTTTTTATGCCAAATTAACAAATACAGACACAGTAAACAGAACGCAGCACAAAAACTGAGTACGCTTGCGGTTAAACCAAAATGATCGGCAAGATAACCCACTGCAAGAATGGGTAAAATGGTGCCTAAATAGGCTACAAATAAATAAGTCGACATGACTGCAGCCCAGTTGTGCAGGTTGGTCATGGCATGAATTAAACCAAATGCCCCGATCAGCGCTAATCCATGCCCAACGCCAACCAGTACATCACTGATAAAAAACAGAAAGCTCCAGTGTAGATATATACATAAACCCAGGATCAATAAACTGAACAACAGCGTATACAGCCCATAATTCAGGCATTTTCTTGCAGGAATCGATCTGGAAAAATACTGTACCATGGCAGAAATTAGCAAAATACAGGTAATGGCTAATCCACTGACCAAAGGACCATGCCAGGGAATGATGAACTGTACAAATGAGGGAGAAAGTGAAGCGAATAGGCTAAACGCTGCAAAGGCACAAAAGGCAGTCAAACCGGTAATATAAAATTCAACATGAAATTGTGCTTCAGGACGTTCTAAATGCGGTGCAATCGAGAACGCCTGTGCGCTAAATTCAGGCTGTGGCAGACGTAACAAGCCTACGAAGCACAACATTGCCCCAACAATGATAGGAATATACGGGGTAAATAGCAGTGTAGCAGAAAATTGGGCAATCAGTCCACCGACCAGCGGGCCTAGACCAAAGCCAACTGCGGTAATCACTGAACTGAGCTGGGGTGCATGGCTTTTATGTGATTCAGGAATACTCCACATCAGTCCAATCAATGCCGATGTGGTCATTAATCCCGAGGCAATTCCGATAATAAAACGCCCCAAAGACAGCCATAGCACATTATTCGCAAACATGGACAGTAGAAGCCCAAGTGTGATGATGACCAAACCCAGTTCTAAGGTTTTTAAAAAGCCAATGCTGTTACTGGTACGGCCTAAGAACCTATCCAGAATATTTTCTATGCAAAAGTAGCCTTAAAAAGGCTAAATTAATGAACTGAAGGCTCGTATTTAGGTGCTTTTCACAGTTTTTCCAGAGC
>NZ_JBIQOC010000064.1:0-313 GCF_044130295.1 Acinetobacter uliginosus
CGTGAGGCTTGACTATACAACACCCAAACAGTTGTTGTATAAAGCATCAATTAATTCGATATTAAGCAAAACAGCTTGATTTAGTGAACGCTAAAGAACAAAATATGACACTCAGATATACCTGTTAATGAATTCTATTTGACCAAGCATTGGCATCTAAATAAGACCAAACGCAAAGTCATAAACAGTTGTGCTGGCGACCATAGCAAGAGTGAACCACCTGATCCCTTCCCGAACTCAGAAGTGAAACCTCTTAGCGCTGATGGTAGTGTGGGATTACCCATGTGAGAGTAAGTCATCGCCAGCTCATTAT
>NZ_JBIQOC010000065.1:0-26472 GCF_044130295.1 Acinetobacter uliginosus
GAGTGAACCACCTGATCCCTTCCCGAACTCAGAAGTGAAACCTCTTAGCGCTGATGGTAGTGTGGGATTACCCATGTGAGAGTAAGTCATCGCCAGCTCATTATTCTTAAAAAGCCCCTGCCAAGTGCAGGGGCTTTTTTTTGCCTGGAATTCTTATTAAAAAGATGTAATTCAAAAAAGAATAAAAGACGTATGTTTTATTATCTGTAGTTCTATAAACGTTATATATGCAAGCATAAAAAAGCCCCGACAGGATGTCGAGGCCTTTTCGTATTGATTATTAGTTTTTTAATTGTCTACGTGCATGTTTTAAAGCGCTTCTTAGTCCTTCTTCTAAAGTTGGATGATAGAACGGCTTATCTAAAATTTCATCCACAGTTAAATTCTCAGAAATCATCCATGCCAGTAAATGAGCTATATGTTCTGCAGCTTCTACAAATAATTCTGCCCCTAATATCTTGCGTGAAGATTGATGAATATACACTTCGAGCGCACCACTGTTTTTAGCGAGTGCTAAAGCACGGCCTTGTTTTTCATAAGAAACCATACCTGTAACAAATTCAATTTTTGCATCACTGAGTTGTTTGAAACTTTGTCCTACGGTTGCCATTTCTGGAGCGCTAAATATGATTGCTAAAGGTGTAAGTGTCTTTAAGTTTTTAATTTCAGGATAGTTTAAACAGTTATGTACAGCTTGACGTCCCTCATGTGCTGCTTCATGTTGAATAGGGGTGTTGCTATGTGCATCACCGACAATGAAAATGGGATAATCACCAAGTTGTTTGGTTTTATCGTTGACAGGAAGTTTTCTAAGATCGGTATATGAGTGATCGATATTATTTAATAGGAGAGTATCTAAATAACTTCTTCGGCCTGTTGCAACAAGGAAATATTCCACATCAAGTTGTTGAGCTTGATTATTTTCATTGAAGTTAATTGTAACTCCTTGCGTATTAAGCTGAACTGTAGTCGGTAATGTTTCGAATTTAATATTTAACTTTTTACTGATTTCATCTTGTGCTAATTTCTGCAAAGCTGGGCTACTTAGGGAGCCAACTTTACGGCTACGTGCAAAAACAGTGGTCTTGACCTCTAATCTTTGCATGGCTTGTGCAAGTTCGATAGCGATGACTCCACTACCGATCACGGCCAATGACTGAGGTAATTTTTCTAGTTCAAAAATCTGATCCGAAGTGATGAGTCGGTCACCGAGCTGTTCTTTCCATTGAGGATCAAAGGTTGGAGTAGAACCTACAGATATAATAAAACTTTTAGCCTGATATTTCTGACCATTCACAGTAATTGTATTTTGATTAATGAACTGTGCCTGTCCTGATATTTTATGTTCTGCTGTCCAGCTATTTACATCTTTAAGTATCGCATTTGTAAAATGATCTCTAAGCATTCGAATATGTTGCATGATTTGAGATGTATCAATTTTTGAGGTAATAGATAGACCTACTTTCTCCGCAGTTTGGATATCATGCATACGGTTAGCGGCAGAAATAAGAACCTTACTTGGCATGCAGCCGACACGGGCGCAGGTTGTATCCCATGCTCCATTATTAATAATAAGAATGTTCTGGGTATGTTTAATGGCTTCTTTATAAGCAGCAATTCCGGCTGTGCCTGCACCGATAATAATCAGGTCATACATTGTGAAATGGCTCACTTTCTTTATCATATTTTAGGTTAACATGGTAAAACATTTATTATGCTTTTATTTACATAGAGTATTAACTATGATTACATATCACGCAATATTAATTAAGAACAAGCTCTAAAATTTTTGAGGGTTCCGGGGATATTCATGAGTAAAAATATTAGTTTAAAATTATCTACAGTTGCTTTGGCTGTTTTACTTGCAAGTTGTGGCGGTGGTGGTAGTGAGGGGTATTTTAATAAGCAAGGTTCTACTTCAGGTAATGCTTCGAATCCTAGTACAGGCGAAGAAGTAAAATCTGTTAATATTAGTACTATTCAATTGATTGATCGAAATGGTAACTTAACTCAGGCAATCGCAGCAGAAGGTGTGATCGCTAAAGTCAAAGTAACAGATCAGTCGGGTAAAGGAATTAGTGGTGCATTGGTTACATTTACAGTGACTGGTGGTGTTGTTTTAGGTAGTTCCAATGGTGCTGTTTTAACCAATACCAATGGTGAAGCGAGTATCTCTGTTAAACCTGAAAATATAAATACCAATGGTGCTTATCAAATTTCTGCAGTTGCAGATTTTGATGGTGCACAAGTATCAACACAAGCACTTAATTTCTCACTTCAAGCAACCAATATTATTTTAGTCGATTTGACGGCAGCTAGTACTCAATTAGAGTCTGGTGGCTCAACAAATATCACGTTAAAAACGCAAGATGCAAATACAAAAGTTAATCAGAATAATGTCAATGTAGAATTCACTGCAACATGTGGTAAATTTGAACCTCCTACAGTTGTTTCATCAAATCAAGGAAATGTTACGACATCATATAAAGCGATTGGTACAGATGGAAAGCTTTGTACAGGGACACAAAAAATTTCGGCAAAAGGTTTAAATATCCCAGAAGTTGGAATTGATGTCAGTATTAAGGCACTTGAAGCTAATTCACTAGTATATACATCTAATAAAGTTAATTTGGGGATTAGAAAAAGTGGCTCAGCATCATCTGGTCAAATTGAATTTACTTTGTATGCAAATGGTGTACCTGTAGCAGATCAAGATGTTTTGATTGAGAAAGTACAAGCACCAGAAGATTTATCGTTCGTATCATTTGGAAATCAAAATAACAAAACTATAAAAAGTGATTCAAATGGTAAAGTGATTGTGAATCTTTATCCAGGAGATAAACCTGGGCCTGTAGAGATAAGAGCAACTTTAGTTTCAGACAAAAATGTTTCGGCTGTATCTAAAAATGTATCTGTATCCATTGGTCGAGTAACTCAAGATGGATTAAGTTTATCAGTATCTAAAAATTCATTACAGAATGTAATTGATGGTGATACTACAACTATTACAGCGAGAATGGTTGATCGTACACGAAACCCTGTTCCAGATGGTACTGTAATTAGCTTTGTTTCGGAGGGGGGTAAGGTTGAACCTAATTGTTCAACAGTCCAAGGAGAGTGTTCTGTAACTCTAACAACACAAGAACCTCGTCCTTTAGATAATCGTGTGACTGTATTGGCTTATGTTGAGGGTGATAAAACCTTTACAGATTTAGATGGCGATAATCTTTATACTAAAGGTGTAGATCAACTCCTTAGTAATATTGGTAGCTTTTTCCGTGACGATAACGAGGATAATCAATATAACAAAGATTATGGTATTGGTGAATTTCTTTATAATCGTGCGGTATTAGGAAACAAAGTGACCTGTGCTCCATCTACAATAAGACAGCCGAATATCACAGGCACATGTGACGATAATTTAGATACGGTTATTCGTCAGCAGCTTTTATTTGCATTTGCTGAAAATACACCAACTTTTACCAATGTGAACGCAAGTGGAAGTTTATTATCTTTTAATATGTATGGAAATAGTGCTCAAAGTGTGCCTATGCCAACAGGTACAACAATCAGTGTTACGCCTGAGGATAATACAAAAGATAATAATTTAGCTTGTACTGCAGAGCTGGCAAGTGGAAGTTCACCGGTTGCAAGCGTATTCGACCTTAAAACGCCAACAACTTTTAAAAACAGTACCCAAACTTATTATGGTTATCGTCTAAAAGAATGTGCGGTAGGAGATACGTTGAAAGTTTCTGTTTCTTCGCCAGATAGTAAAGTATCAACGATTTATGTAGATTATCAATAGAAATTATATTTGTACAAGAAACAGCGCTTCGGCGCTGTTTTTTTATTTAAAGGATATTAAATAGAGGTGCCTACACTCACCCCAACCGTAGGCCGAACATTCATTGAGCTACATCCCCCAATGACACATGAAATAAGCAGTAGAACAATAATTTTATTCATTAAACATAATCCTAATTTTTACTTTATTAAATAATAGGGAAGAGCAGAGCTACTTCGACCTGTCACTAATATAAGTTTTATAAATTCATCATCATATTTTACAAATTTAACGATGTCTGTTTTAAAAATTTTACTATCGGTAATGTGGGGAAATAAAATTTATATAAGCAATTGTTCAGTAATATGTCTGAGTGGATTGAATTAAGCCAAATAGCCTCGTCACTAATTAGAACGAGGTAAGTGATGGTAGACTTAAAATTTTAAAATAATTTAAATTTATCGGTTGTCATTTGACCTTTAATACGGACAGAAAAGTTTAAATTACAGATTGAATCAATAGGTTATACAAACAATTCGGTATTAAAGGTCAAAATGAAACTAAAAAAGCACGCCTTACAACGTGCTTAATCATCCAATAAATCCATTTGTTTGGCCAGCTGGTATAAGTTATTTGAGCGATTGCCGGTACGGCAGAACATTAATACCGGTTTTGGCAGCTCATTAAAGTGATTGGCAAATGTACGCACATCAACTTCAGTAATCTGACCTGCAACTACGGGTTGGAACACATAGTCTAAACCTGCATTGCGTGCAGCTTCTTCAATTTGTGCGCTAGTAGGTTGTTCTGGACCACCTTCCATATCTGGGCGATTGTTAATAATTGATTTAAAACCTTTTTCAATAATTTGCGTTATATGTTCTGGACTAATTTGACCTGCAAAGCCGACATTTTCACTCATTTTGTCACTCCATAATGTGCTAAATAGATATATGTTTTATGATAGCATTAAGCTGAAACTTGAAGCTTAATCTGTTGAAATTTTTATAAGCGATTACAATCATAAAATAACGCACCGGAGCGCGTATGCATTCCTATACGGTTGAACCACTCTATGTAAATAGTGGGCACGAGGTCATTGCTGCGGATTTTTATCGTCCCAAAACCGAACATAAACCTGCTGTCATCATTATGGCGCATGGTTTGGCTGCTTTACGTCAATTTAAACTGGTGCAATATGCCAAGCGTTTTGCCGAAGCTGGTTATGCCGTAGTACTGTTTGATTATCGTTATTGGGGCGGAAGCACCGGCCGTCCACGTGAGCTGGTCTCGATTCAATCCCAGTTAGAAGATTGGCGAACCATGATTGCGCATATTGTAGAACGAAAATCGGTTGATTCCAGGCGCATTGTACTTTGGGGAACGTCTTTAAGCGGTGGTTATGTTCTAGATTTGGCGGCACAATTAAAAAATGTTCAGGCAATAATGGTGCAAGTGCCATTTGTCGATGGTACAGAAAGTGCCAAGCTTTATCCTTTACAACAATTGCCGACAGCCCTGAAAATATCCAGTCAGGACTATATGGGTGCGAAGGTAGGAATGTCTCCGAAAACATTGCCTGTTGTGAGCAAAAAGGGTTTATGCTTTATGCCTACAGCAGATAGTTATGAGGGATATCTATCTATTGTTCATCCTGATTATTATTGGAGTGGCGAGATTCCTGCGCGAGTCTTTTTCAACCTGATCCGTTATCGTCCTATTCATTATGTGCGTAAAATCAGTGTACCCGTTTTATTTATTGCCTCTAAACAGGATAGCCTGATTCCAATTGAATCTAGCCGTGAAACAGCGACCAATATCGCGCCTTATGTACAATACCATGAATGGGATATGCAACACTTTGATATCTATCATGGTCAATGGTTTGAAAAAGCCATATCAACTCAATTAGAATTTTTACACCAACATATTGGAGTGAGCTAAATGATTATTGTATGTCCTGCATGTGGTGCCAGAAACCGAGTACCCGAAGATAAACTGGAAGCACATCCAAACTGTGGTCAGTGTCAACATGCGCTTATTCCTCTGGCTCCAATAGAGTTGAATGAGCACAATTTCAGCAACTTTATTACCCATAGTGAACTGCCTGTGCTGATTGACTTGTGGGCGGAATGGTGCGGTCCTTGCAAGATGATGGCACCTCATTTTGAACAAGTGGCAAAACAAAATCCGCGAGTGATTTTTGCTAAAATCAATACCGAAGAATCACCTCGACTCAGTGGTGCATTTAATGTGCGTAGTATTCCTACCCTGGTTTTGATGAATAAAACTAATGAAATTGGTAGAATAAGCGGCGCGCTACGATCTACAGAGCTACAACAGTGGCTGGATCAACATTTAAATGCCAATACTGGGAGTTAACGTGTCAGATACTCATGTAAAACCGGAAGGAACACTTTCCCTTCAAACAATTGCAATGCCGGCAGATACCAACTGGAGTGGTGATGTCTTTGGTGGGTGGATCGTTTCACAAATGGACTTGGCAGGTGCAATTCATGCAGAGCGTTTTAGTAAAGGACGCTGTGCAACCATTTCAATTAATCAGATGACTTTTTTGGTTCCAGTCAAAGTCGGTGATGTGATTAGCTGTTATACCAAAATTTTAAAAGTGGGTAATACCTCAATTCAAATGCAAATTGAAGTATGGGACAGTCATGACAGTTCCCGTGAACCTACTCGTGTAACCGAAGGCGTATTTACTTTTGTCGCTGTGGATGTAAAAGGGGCCAAGCGTCAGATTCCGGATGAGGTCAAACAAAAATATTTAGCTTCCCAGCAAGATAAATAATTCCAACCGTAAAAAAACCCAATCAAGATTGGGTTTTTTTATTGCCTAAATTTGGTCGTTTTAACTGAAGCTTATGAGATACAAGCTATTTTTTTAATTGGGATTTGGCAATCCATGCCCACAGCATTTCACATTGAATCGGTTCTTCACCAGATTCATCTGTTACCTGAACTTTAACCAGCGTTTCACCTTTTTCAGAGCCTTGCATTAATTTCTGCTGCTCATCCGTTAATGTTGCGGTTGCAATCATTGCACCTTGGGTTGGACGTTTAAAATCAACTTTTAAGCTTTTGATTAATACAATGCAGGAATCCGGAACATTCATGCCGGTGACAAAACCTGTGGCAGTTTCCGCAATCAGTGCCATGGCACAGGCATGAACCTGACCAATATGGTTTTGCATGGCACGGTGGTTTTCAATCTTGACCACCACTTTACTGTGGTTGACTTCAAGGTAGTGGATTTGCGCATTACCTACCATCGGCACGACCCGACCAAACACTTTGCTCCACAGTCTATTGCGGATAGCTTTAGGTAATTTAGCAGTAGCTTTTACCAGTTTCGATAAGCGATTGGTCGGTGTCATGGAAGTCCTCGACGTGTTATGGCAGCAATGCCTTAGTCTTTAAAGTTGTTAAACTGCAAAGGCACACCAAATTGTTGTTCTTTTAAAAATGCCATCACTTGTTGCAAAGTATCGCGTTTTTTATCCGTTACACGAATTTTGTCGCCTTGAATAGATGATTGCACTTTCACGCCACTTTCTTTAATGGCTTTATTTATTTTTTTCGCGGTATCAGAGTCAAGTCCGTCTTTAAGCTTGATTACCTGAATCACATTTTTGCCAGAAGCAGTCATTTTTTGCGGATCAAGCGCCTGAATATCCACTTTACGTTTGAAGAAATGATTTTCCAGCATGCTGTAGACTTGTTCACATTGGAAATCGCTTTCAGTCGAAATCTTGATTTCCTTGTTTTTTTCATTCAGTTCAATAGAAACGTCTTGTCCGCGGAAGTCAAAACGGGTTGCAATCTCTTTTTGCGTGTTTTGAACAGCATGATTTACTTCAAAAATTTCTAATTCAGATACAATATCGAAAGAAGGCATGGTTTAGACCTTTACAAAGGGAAAGAATATCTGAGATGCTAGGGATGTTTTCTTCATTTGCCAAGTGTTGTTTTACATCAAAGGAGTGCGCAATGATCCGTAAACAAGAAATTACGACATTTGAGTTCCCAGAAAATGCAATTATCTGGGATGTTCGTGATACAAAAGCCTTTGCTGAAGGTCATGTGAAAGGTGCTGTTAATCAGCCCATTAATGGCTTAAGTGCAGACAGCTTAACTCAGGTGGAGTCGGATCAGCCTATTTACATTTTATGCGGTGGTGGCAGTAAAGCGCCACGTGCGGCTGAAAAGTTGGAAAGCTTGGATAGCTCACGTGAATATGTGGTGTTAATGGGTGGTACGCGTGCAGCACGCGATGCTGGCTTAGCACTGGAGCAGGGTGCATAATTTGCAGCTGCAAAAAAAGAAGCGCCGAAAGGCGCTTTTTTATTGGCAATGATTGAATAAAAGAATGCTCTCCCTAACCCTTACTTGTACAGAATTTTAAAAGTATTGCTTTAGAATCTGCTCAGCAGAAGGAAATGCCCCCCTTTTTTAAAGGCTGGAGGATTAGACCTGAGGCTTAAAATATGGTTTCTTGGCTTTTACTTTCTTCTGAAACCGTGTCGCGTTCAATTTTTTGACCAAGTTTGCAGGCACAGGGCAGGCTTCTCCTAAGATTTGCGCTGCTAACATTTCACTGCACAGTGGCGCAAATAAAAAGCCTTTCGAACCTAGGCCGGCAAAGCTATAAATTTCCTCATTCGCTTTCATTTTGCCGAGTAGAGGAAAATAGTCCTGACTCTGCGCACGTACTGAAGCACGACCTTGCCAAGTATGCACATCGTTTAATGATTGTGCATAAGTTGGAAAGACACTGTGGATAAGATCGTAGTTATGCACATGATCTTCCAACAGAATTTCAGCATCATCACAGTTTGGATAGAAGGATGCACCGAGGATTAAATGCTCATCATCGAGCTGCATACAGTAACCACCGTAGCTGTATGCTGTGTCTTGGCTAAGGGGATGATTTTTATTGTTTACCCAACTGACTTGTCCACGAATCGGTTTGAGTATTGGAAAATTTTCAAAGAATTGTGCTGTTTCACGTGCAGTACACACAATTACATGATCAAACTCACCTAATAAATTTTCTTCGGCAAAGAGTTTAACTTTGTCATGTTGTTGGATGCTCGTGATTTTGGCTTGCTGATAATCAATTTGAGCATGTGCCAAAATTTCATCACGCAGTTGATGCGGTGAAACAGCACCTGCTTCGAGTAAGTTTAAGCTCGGAAAATCAGTTTCAATCTCTTGTTGATCGGCTGCTTGTATCGCAACAATCCCTGCCGGATATTCATCGGCCAAACCTAATAAGACTTCAGGATTTTTCAGTGCTAACTGGCTGACCTGCATCGGACGGAAGGCTTTAAACTTTACATAATGATTTAATGCATGCTGCCAGGTTAAAGTCATTAAATGATCTGAACTTTGTTCAATCGGGCATAGTTTCGGATTGAGCAGGGCCAAAGGATTGCCAGACCCACCGGAAAGAGGTGCTGTCTGGTCATAGATTGTCACTTGATGGCTACGCTGAGCAAATGCCCAGGCACAGCTTAAACCTGCGATTCCTGCGCCAATAATCGCAATCTGGCGCTGTTTAAAAATCGCAGTGCTTAGTTCAGTTTGTTTTTCAGTGGAATTTAAATCATTGCAAGATTCAACCTGATCTTCGGGTGCATTCCAGATGGCTTTAAGCATTTCCCGTTTATGTCCAAAACCGCGCGGACGGGAAATGGAAATGCCATGACTTTTCAGACCACGTTTCAGTACACCAGCCACACTGAATGAAGCAAAAGTGCTGCCGAAATCTGATAAACGCACGATGTTATTGAGAACGTTTTCTTCCCACATATCCGGATTGCAGGAAGGAGCGAAGCCATCTAAAAACCATGCGTTGACTACTGCTGTTTTTTCCATCACGGGAAAAATATCATGGGCATCGCCTAGCCATAAATCCAGGCTAAAACGTTCATCTGGAAAGGATAAACGATGACAGCCTGCTATCGGTATTGGGTACTGTGCAATCAGTTGATCAGCTAAAGGTTTCAGTTCAGGCCATGCATTTAAGGCACGAATCAGATCATCTTTGGATAATGGAAACTTTTCTACAGAAATGGCATGCAGATGGCTATGATTGTCCGGGCGAGCTTGTTGCCAAAGCTGCCATAAAGCTAAAATATTTAAACCTGTGCCAAAACCGGTTTCACCAACACAGAAATATTCAAAATCATTCAGCTTTGCCAGGCGGGTCGATAAATCGTTGCCGTTTAAAAACACATGCCGTGTTTCAAGCAGGCCATTATCTTTAGAGAAATAGACATCGCCAAACTGTTTGGAAACGGGAACCTCAATGCCATCGACGTGTTGCCAATCCAGATCGGCAGTTTGAATAGGATGAGACAAACCTAAATAACCTTTAAATCAAGCTGTAAAACTAAATGAAGCAGTAAATATCGTCATTACCACTGACGACGACGTTTGGTATAGACATAACTGGCAATCAGGAAGCCCAGCAACACGCCGACGGCAATCGTCGCTGCGCCGTATAAAAACATCTGGGCACTACGTTCGCTTTGCAACACCTGCACCTGAACGCCCAAACTGTCGTTTTTCAATTGCAGTTCCTGGTTTTGTGACAAGGCATCTAAATTGGCTTTTTCCAATTGCTGTAAGCGGGTGGCCTGATCTTTAACTAATGCCTTCACTTTGGCATCTTGCACTGCTTTATTCTTGGCAATTTGTTCTGCAGTCAGAGGTTTGGCCTCCAAGGGTAAACCATTGGCATCCAGCTTGGTCGCAGGAACAGTACCCGGCTTATTTGCAGCTAAAGTTTGTGGTGGAGGTGTTGCAGTCGTTGCTTGAGCAGCAGGGGCTACAGCAGGTGTCGGAGCAGGAGCAGATTCCACCGCCCAAGCTGTTGAACAGATTAAAGAGAAACCCAATAAGCTTGAAACTACAACACGCATGATTTTATCCTTGAGGGAAAGCTTTATTAAAAGGTTTCACATCAATATGAGCATAGACGCCTTCTTTTAAGAAAGGCTCATCTTGTAGCCATGCATCCAGGGATTCGCGGTTTTCAAAGTCAACAATAATCGTGCTGCCATAAAAACCTGCCTGTGGATTGCCGGGATCTTTAGGCATGGCACCTGCCACAATTAAACGACCCTCATCATTTAATTTTTGCAGACGTTCCAAATGCTTTGGACGTGTAGCTAGACGTTTTTCGACTGTACCCTCGTTATCGGTACAGGTTACGACGAATAAAGGCATATTCTTTCTCGATCAGTTGACCTGAATTATGCTTCAGGCGACTTAAAATATTTGCGCAAGACAATAAACTGAACAATGATAAAGGAAAACATCACAATCATGTCACCAAATGCGGTAAATTCGCCCCAATATTTTCCGCCAGCAAATAGAAAAGCGAAAAAAACATGCAAGAACGACATGAATGCGAACATGCCAGCCCAGGCAAAGTTTAAATTTTTCCAGCCTTGGGCAGTTAAATTAAAGATGGGACCAAATAAACGCTGAATCAGAGGTTTCTTATCTTTGGTAAAATAAGGTGAAAGCAGGAAGGCACCCGCAAAAACGATATTTAAAAGCGCTGCTTTTAAACGGATATAAAAATCATCGCTCAGCATTAAGGTTATACCACCAAAAATGACCGTCATAAACAGCACAATCCATTGCTGTTTATCCAGGCGGAATTTCTGGCTGACAAATAAGATGCCATACACCACCAGCATTGAGATGATCAGACCTGCGGTAGCCACCAAAATGTTATTATTATCAATACCTCCCGCTGAGCCGATCAAATGTAATAGCGGATGCTCGGTATCTTTTGGATCAACAGTTTTATATAAATAAAAGAAAATAATGAGTGGCACAAAGTCTAAAAGTGCTTTCATGTTAGAGTATCTAAATCTGATCAAATAAATGACATAGTATAAGTGATGCAAGGCGTAGATTTACATACACATAGTAATATTTCTGATGGAACTTTGTCTCCAGAACAACTTGTGCATGCAGCTGTGGAAAAAGGCATTCATACCCTTGCGCTGACGGACCACGATAGCATGGATGGCTTAAAATTAGCTGAAAATATTGCACAGGATTTACCGCTGAAGATTATTTCTGGTGTGGAAATTTCCAGCCAATGGTCACGTCCGGCAACGAAAAAAAACTATGCTGTACATGTGGTTGCATTGAATATGCAAAATCCAGAACCGTTACTTGCCTTACTGGAGCAGCAAAAACAGATTCGTGCAATTCGTGCCAAACAGATTTGTGATTTGCTAGTTCCGCTGATTGGTGAGGATATTTATGCCGATGTGATTGCCAAAGTGGAGGGTGTTGCAGACCGGATTACCCGAACGCATATTGCGAAAACTTTGGTGGAAAAAGCTTATGTGAGTCGAGCCCAACAGGCCTTTGATAAATATATTAAAGAAGGCAAAAAGGCCTATGTGAAATTTGATGGCTTGGGCTTAGAAGAAACCATTCAGGTGATTCATGAGAGTCAGGGTTTCGCCGTGCTGGCGCATCCGACAAAATATGATTTATCAGCAACTAATATCCGTTATCTGATTGAAATTTTTGCCCAGTTTGGTGGTGATGCCGTGGAGCTTCCACCTGCCATTGAGCCGGCTTCAACCCGTCAGATGGTCGATCGGATGATTGAACAGTTTGGGCTTAAGGTATCTGTGGGCAGTGATTTTCATGGTGACAATATGCCGTGGATCAAGCTGGGCAATATTCCGCGCGTTAAGGAAGGACAGGTAGGGGTTTGGGAGAGTTTTGTTTAGTTATTCCTCATTCCCTTACAGAACAATATTCCTCATCCCAAAGGGAAAAGGAGTTCCCTCTCCTATAAGAAGAGGGCTAGAGAGAGGTCATAAATTAAAGCAGATTATTATCTTGTGCCTGAATAGGTGGCGGGGTCGGCTTACCTAAGGTGCTCAATAATTCAATTTCGATGGTGCGTACCAATGAATCTAAGGGCAGATCATTGCTTTGAGTACCAAACGGTTCTTCGATTTCTGAACTTAAAGCATCCAGACCTAGAAAAGTATAAGCCAAAATACCGACCATTAAAGGCGTCGCCAAACCCAAGGTTGAACCCAGGCTAAACGGTAGCATAAAACAGAAAAAGTACACGGTACGATTCAGCAGCACCGAATAGGCAAAAGGCAAAGGGGTGGTGGCAATACGGTCACAACCAGTTTGAACCCGACTCAATTCAGCCACATGCTGGTTCATTTGAGTATAAATAATGTCGGAAATTTCACCTTCTTTCAGCGCCTGCATTAATTCCCATTGAATCAGGCTCAAGGTGTATTGCGGTGCATTGGCCTGCTGGTAAAGCTGGGTTATAGCCTGTTGGCTCATGCCGCTGGTTTCTACTAGTGCCTTAGGATTAGCTGTCTGGTGACGCAAACGGTCACGCAGTACATTGGCAAACACAATCACGTGCTGAATAATGCGTTCACGACGTCCTTGGCTGAGCATGCGACAATCACGGTCAAAATGCCGGGCATTGGCAATCAACATGCCCCAAAGTTTACGGGCCTCCCACCAGCGGTCATAACAGGCGGTGTTTTTAAAGCCGAGAAAAATCGATAGCACCACCCCAATTAAGGTAAAGCCTACCAGTGGAAGTTCCGGAAAATGAAAGTAACCAATATAGGACAGACCGCCAATCACTGAGGAGATCAGCATGACCACACCTAAAGGCGGCAAAACCTTGGGCAGGATGGTTCCGCGCCAGGAAAAGAGCAGCTTGAATACACTAGGTTGATCACGAACAATCATGTTATTAGTATCAGCAAAATTTTTTGTTGATCTTCAGTGTTAGCAGGTCTTTTGTCAATATTTGTCAGCATAATTGTTGCGTTTAAATCAGCCCCAGTTCAGCCAATGAGCAGGTTCCTTTTGGTGACACGATACAATGGTCAATCAGCTTGATTTCCAATAATTGACAGGCCGTTAGAATACGCCGGGTAAGCTCAATGTCGGCATGGGAGGGCTGAGCTATTCCCAAAGGATGATTGTGTGCAATCACGATGCTACTGGCATGTTGATGGATCGCATAGCGCAGCAATTGATTTGTAGAAATTTCACACGAATTAAGCGAACCGTAGAACATTTTTTTAAAGCTAATTTTTCTTAAATGCGCATCAAGGCAAAGTACCGCAAAAACTTCCTGCATTTCACCCAGTAATTCGAATTTCAAAAAATCCAGGAGTATTTTTGAATTGCTTAATTCTATTTTTTCCTGCTGTAAATGGGTGGAAATATAGCGTCGTCCCAATTCCTTCACTGCAATCAGTTGGGCATATTTGCTTATCCCGATACCATGAAACTGGCTTAAATCCTGAAGCTCGGCATCTAAAATAGAGTTCAGCCCACCAAAATGTTGCAATAACAGGCGGGATAGTTCCACGGCAGAATGTTGCTTGGAACCGGAGCGTAAAAAGATGGCCAGCAGTTCCGCATCTGACAGACTGGCAGCACCTTGTTGAATCAGCCTTTCACGTGGACGTTCCTGTTCAGGCCAGTGTTTAATCGATAAATTCATTGTTTTTAGACTTTTTTGTTATTAGTAATGATTATTAACCAAGTTGCCGACTTGGGGATGTCTTTATTTAATGCTATTGTGAGCGCCACTGCAACAGAAAGGTAGCCTGTTCGTGAGCTTCGATTTGAGTGTGATTCCAAATAAAAACATTGTTTTAGCGGTAACTGGTGGTATTGCGGCATATAAAAGTGCCATTTTGGTCCGTCGTTTAAAAGATGCGGGCTTTAATGTCCGTGTGGTGATGACGCAGGGGGCACAAGCTTTTATTACCCCGCTAACATTCCAGGCCTTGTCTGGAAATCCGGTACATACTGAATTACTCAATCCTGAAGCCGAAGCCGGCATGGGCCATATCGAATTGGCGCGTTGGGCTGACTTACTGCTGGTTGCCCCGGCAACTTGTGACACGTTGGCAAAGTTTGCGACAGGTTTGGCTGATGATTTACTCAGTACTTTATATTTGGCAACCAAAGCACCGGTTTGGGTAGCCCCGGCAATGAACCAGCAAATGTGGGCAGCCAAAGCCACACAGCGTAATTTAAATACCCTGGTCGAAGATGGCGTGCATGTGATTATGCCGGATGCCGGATCACAGGCCTGTGGCGATGTCGGTTTGGGACGTATGCCTGCACCGGAAGATTTAGCGCGACAAGTCACCGAATACTTCCACAAGGCGCAGCGTGCGATTGCAGAAAAGTTTGGCATGCTGGCCGGTAAACATGTAGTGATCACAGCAGGACCTACACGTGAAGCGATTGATCCGGTCCGTTATATTTCTAACCATAGTACCGGCAAGATGGGCTTTGCCCTTGCTGCGGCCTGTTATGCAGCTGGTGCTAAAGTCACTTTAATTGCAGGACCGGTCAGTCTGGATACCCCAAATGGTGTGCGCCGTATTAATGTACAGTCTGCAATGCAGATGCTGGAACATAGTATGGATCAGTTGGATAAAGGTTGTGACATCTTTATTGCCACGGCTGCGGTGGCGGATTACCGCGTGGCAGAAGTTGCCGAGCATAAAATCAAGAAAGCTGGTGATGAGCTGAATGTGGCTTTAATTAAAAATCCGGATATTGTGGCAACCATTGCCCAGCAACAAAAACGTCCATTTATGGTGGGATTTGCTGCTGAAACCCGCAATGTTGAAGAATATGCAGCTGGTAAGCTGGTGGCGAAAAAACTGGATATGATTGCCTGTAATGATGTTTCACGTCCTGACATCGGTTTTGCCTCTGATGAAAATGCCATGATTGTGTTCTTTGCTGAGCAGTATCAAATGCAGCAGCGTGATCTGGAAAAAGCATCGAAACAGGAAATCGCCCAGCAGTTGGTGGAAGCGATTCATGATGCATTGCATCATAAAATGCAGCCTGTTTAAAAAAAGCGAGGCCATTGAATAAAATGCAACCTTTCCGTTGCATTTTTTATGGCATCTACACTATGTTTAATGCTTAAAGCGCAAATGTTCAGAATAATTTAACTGTAACAATAAGCTTCCTATTTTTTGAAACGGATCTTTACAAGGACATCAACATGATGAAAAAAACTGTAGCCACAGTGATGTTTTCTGCCGCTTTGTCGTTCAGTAGCCTGAGTTTTGCCGGTGCGCTTGAACAAAATATGATGACGCTTGGAAAAAACTTTAAAATGTTTAACAAGGCTGATAATCAGAAAGATGCACTGAAAGCACTGGATAATATGAAGGCTGCTGCTTTAGATGCAAAAAAAGTGAAGTTAAAAGCTCATGATGCAAAAGCACCAAGCTCAGATGCTTTATACAGTCAATTGCTGGTGGAGATTGAAAAAACCAGATTATTGGTTCAAAGTGGTAAATTGGACCAAGCCAAAGTAGAAGGCAAAAAAATTGCTCTGGTGAAAGATCAGGGACATGCGGTTTATAATCATCACTAATTTAATGTACATTTACCGTTTAAGGTTTGGAAGGGTGAAGTTAGATTAAGCACATCGTTTTATCTCGTGATTGTCAGATGAACTGTGTAAATCTTGCTTCAGCAAGCCTTATGCATAATTTAAATAAAAAATGCCAGCCCATTCAGCAATAGGCTGGCATTTTTTATGAGGATAGTTGCAATCAACTTGATGCTAGATGTGCCTGATTTTCTCTGACATACTCTTCAGTACGTTGCATGGCTTCCTGAATATTAATCAAGGCTGTTTCTACATCTTTTAGGGTTTTGGCATTGCCGCCACTTAAAGCCTGACGCCATTTACGTGCACCCGGCAAGTTCTGGAACAACCCGAGAATATGACGGGTGATAATCGAAAGTGGAGCACCTTCCTGCATGCGTTTAGCAATATACGGCATCATTTGCGCCATAATATCAAAACGGTCAGGCGCTTCCAGGTTCCATAATTGTCCCAGTTCAGCCAATAAATATGGATTGTGATAAGCCTCACGACCAATCATCACCCCATCGACATGTTTTAAATGCACTTGGGTTTCGGCAAAGGTTTTGACCCCACCGTTAATTTCAATCAGCAGATTTGGACGGTCTTGTTTTAAACGGTACACATCTTCATAACGTAAAGGCGGAACATCACGGTTTTCTTTCGGCGATAAGCCCTGAAGCAAGGCAATACGTGCATGTACGATGAAATTGTCACAACCGGTTTTTGCCACAGTATCGACAAAATGCAGCATTTCTTCATAAGACTGCATGTCGTCAATACCAATACGGTGTTTGACAGTGACAGGAATATCCACGGCATTACGCATTTCGCCAATACATTCAGCAACCAGGTCAGGTTCTGCCATTAAGCACGCGCCAATTTTGTTGTTTTGTACGCGGTCACTGGGGCAGCCCACATTCAGGTTGACTTCATCATATCCCCAGTCTTGAGCCATTTTAGTACAGGTTGCCAAGTCTTTTGGATTTGAACCGCCAAGCTGTAACACGATTGGATGTTCTTCATTGTTATAGTCCAAATGACGTTCTGCACCACCAAATAGAATGGCACCAGTCGTCACCATTTCGGTGTACAGAATAATATTTGGGTTAAACAGGCGGGCAAAAAAACGGTAGTCACGTGTGGTCCAATCCATCATCGGGGCAACGCTAATTCTGAAATCTTTAGTATTTTCAAGGGTGTCTGATTTAATCATTAAAAATCATCCATTTATGTTGATATTGATACTAAATTATTTGCAACCATTCACGCCTAATTCGCACCGTTTCGATTAGAATTTACGCCATTTTTACGCCATAATGGCGTAAATTTTTCTATGGCGTAAATTTTGTGGGTACTATAGCACAACGAAAACTCAAGGATGGAACAATCCGTTATCGTGCGGAGATCAGAATCAATAAAAAAGGATTTCCTGCATTTAAAGAAAGCCAGACATTTTCTACAAAGCGATTAGCTAGCCTGTGGATCGGTAAACGTGAAGCAGAGATAGATGAAAATCCAGAGATTCTGTTTGGTCAGGAAAACTTAGTGGACTTAACCTTATATGATGCGATTACCAAGTATTTAGCAGAGGTTGGCGATCAATATGGGCGTACTAAAACATACTCGCTTAAATTAATTCAAAAGTTACCCATTGCCCAGAATAGGGTTACAGAAATAAGTTCAACTCATATCTCTAGTCACGTGTCTTTACGTAAAAAAGGAATTAATAAACTGAATTTACAGCCAATAGCTACCAGCACATTACAGCATGAGTTATTGCACATTAGAGGAGTATTAAGCCATGCTTCAATCATGTGGAATTTGAAAATAGATTTACCAACATTTGATAAAACCACTGCCCAATTGAGAAAGACTCGTCAAATATCATCTAGTCAAAAAAGAGATAGGCTACCTACTTTTGATGAGCTTGAAAGACTTACAAAGTATTTTGTTAGAAAATGGAATCATTCATCTTACAGCTACCCTATGCACTTAATCATGTGGTTTGCAATTTTCTCTTGCAGACGGGAAGCAGAGATTACACGGATGCAACTGGATGACTATGATGAAACGAATAAATTATGGAAGATTCGGGATTTAAAAAATCCGAATGGCTCTAAAGGCAACCACAAAGAGTTTAGTGTCCATGCTGATTGTCAGCAAATAATTGATTTATTGCTTGATGGAGATGTCCGCAATCGGATGTTAAAACGAGGTTACGATGAAAACCTACTCGTGCCGTTAAGCCCAAAGACAATGGGGAGTGAATTTAGAAAGGCTTGCAAGTTGTTGGGGATAGATGACATACATTTTCATGATTTACGTCATGAGGGTTGTACACGTTTGGCCGAGAAAGGAATGACTATTCCACAAATCCAGCAAGTGAGCCTGCATGATTCGTGGAGTAGTCTGGAGCGGTATGTATCCGTAAAGGTCAGGAAAAATATTATGGATGTTGAACAAGTTTTAAAACTGTTCAATCAAGTTTGTTAAAATTATCAAATTGATCTTTATATCTTTCTTCAAGTACAAAAGCTAGGTCAATAATATCAACAAAGTATGGTGCTTTCTGACTTGTATCAAGCTTAAAACAGCAGAAAGGAAATTCTACATTCCGAGCTTTTTCAAGTCGCTTGGCTTTACTTAGGTGTGGATAATAGATATCACAGACTTGGTCGAGTGTTGGCATGGCAGTTCTAAACTGCATAAATAAGTAGTCTGAAGTCTTGATCGTTGCATTTTTCATAAGGTGTACCTTTAGTTTAAAAGATTAAATAAATGATTTTTATCAAGTTTATTGTGAATTTTTGACTAAACTGCCATCAATCGACTTGATGTGGATATTGTAAAAAAAACCAAAAAAAGGAAAATGTCGTTAAGTGGTACATCTTTGAGGGAATGCAGTGGTTCGAGTAACTGAGTGGAAGATTTCGGCATTTAATATTTTGGACTATATTTTCATACATGACCTAGCATCGATGTCTACTTTCTCTGATTTGAAGAATGAATTTTATCGCTATGTCGCTGATGAGATTGATACTATAAATTCACAGAGAGGATTTACTGAGTATAGGGCTGAAGTATATAAGCATTATTTGTTGTGTGGGATTGAATTAAAATTAAATCAGGTGTTTGAGTCAAGATTTAAAAGAATTATGGGTGAGTTATTGCTTAGGGTAAAGAGCAGTGGTTTCCCAGTGTCTACATATTTGCAAGATGTTTTTAATATATGTGGACACTCCAATATTTCCTGTTTGGATGGAACAGTAAAATATAAATTATTAGCTCAATTTTTGTATTTTGATTTTGACTCAGCATCAATGTCATTTTTTAATAAATTGTTGGAACTTAAAATATTAAGTACTGGACGACTTAAAGAGGATAAGATGAGCCCTAAACATAAGGAGGAAATGAATAGAGTCTTTTTAAGGGTATTAATGTTTTGTGAGTTCGAGATATTAAAAAAGCAAATAATTCATAACTATAGCAATATGTTCATGAGATTAGATTTTAATGATATCATGAATAGAAATGTTAGGATAATCAAAGATTTATTGGTTTTAATAAATAAAGAGATAAATCATGAGGAAATGATATTTCATGGTGATGTTAGGAATGTTTCTGCACTAGCTGGAGCTTTTTTCTTTATCGAGGGAAGTGCAAATAATATATATCACAATAAAAAGCAAGTTAATTATAGACCAGATTATAATATCTCAATTAGTGGTGCTTATGATTGTAGAAAAAACGCTGTAAGTCATTTAAATGATGAAGAGAAAAAGGTTTGTACAGAGTATGCAGGAAATAAAATGAAAGAATATGGTTACACATTTAATCAAAGAACATTTTATGATAATTCTGTTAGGCTGTATAGTCTTTATCAATTTATTAGAATTGTATTTGATAATGTCTCAATAGATAGAAAATGGCATTATAATTTTGTATATCAACTTTATTATGATGATCGTTATTCAGAAAATTATAAAATTAGATTAAGACAAGCAATAGATGGCTTGCAAATGTACAAGCCAAAAAAATGATTGAATAAAATTAGTTTTTTAAGCTGGTTGATACTTACATTCACCCAAAAAGTCTGTACATTCTTCAGCATAACTCTTATCAATTAATTTCTCGAGAACTTCTTCATGACTCATTTTCCATTTAAAAGCTAGACAATGTAGAGAATCTAAAGTCTTCTTTTTCAAAACATAATGGTGAGCCTTTTTCCCTTTATTTTTTTTTCTATATACTTTTTGATACCAAGCATTAGAAATTTTTTTACGTAAGGCATAGTGGACTTCTTCATTTTCATAATAAAGCATATCGAAAATAGAATTGACGACAATACAGTATTCTGATTCTTCAGTTGGACTGTAAGATTTGCTTCTATAGGCTAGGTTTTCATCCATATACTTTTTTGCCCAAATATAAAAACTGTTATCTTCATCACCTTTGAAGTGTGATGGATATTTGGAGTATATCTCGCTAAATTTATTGACAACTCTTTCAATACGTCGTGGATTTTCATAATAAGAAGGGTAAGTTAAAGCAACATATAAAAAATTTATATATTGCGACTTAAAGTTTGTTAGCTCTTTTTCTCTAACATCCTCATTCAGTAATTTGCAGGCAAAGTTTAAAAATCTCTTATTATTTTTAAACTCTGTAAAATCAATACCTGATACTTCTATTCCACTTTTAAAATCTAATAGGTTATCTAGTAAATCATCGATTCTACTGCTTCTATAGTCCTCGCAGTATTTAATAATAAAACTTTTAATGTCTTTCAGTTGCTTGAAACTATTTAGATTATCAATATCAGATTTTAAACCTGATATTTCTCTCTCTCTTTTTGTAAGTTCAGAGAAGTGATACGCCACTTCATTTTTATTAAAGACATGTAAAACCCAAACTAGTTCTTCGTCTGTACGTATTGAAATAAAAGCCTTAAGGTTTTCAAGGGCAGCTCTGTTGTTCATATTTAAACCTATCTTACGAAAATCTTACAGCATACTTTATGCATGAATTCCCTAACCTACCAGTAAGTTTTTCGCTGTATTTACAGTGTTTTCACACTATTTTTTCAAATGCTTTTATATATTAATTTCTAGTGTTATAAATCGAAAAAACTTAAGGGGTGTTTTTATATATTCTTAAATTTTATTTTATGGTTTTTTTTATTGTTACGATTAATAGATTTTTAATAAGAGGATGTTGCATAACTTTTTAGACTAATATTTATTTTTAATGAGCTAATCTAGATCTTTTTTTTATAGATTTTATAGGGTTTTTTTTGTTTATACAGGAGTATATTGTTAAGTATTTTTGGTAGAGGTAAGCAGGTTATTAATATTATTAATAATAAATTAGATATTAATAATATTAATTAGTATTGAGTTCTCCCTAGAGAACTCGTTAATGGTTTAAAAAATACAGATTTGAATCTTATATGGAACTGTTTTATCGGAAGAGCTATGTCTACACGAATTAATGAATCAGCTTTACTGATTCAATTAGAAAATACTACAAAGTCTTGGATAGAGCGGGAAACAGCACCTGAATTGTTCTTTCAGGATTTTGCAGTATTACTCTATGACTTCAAGAAAATCTATCACCGAACTTATAGATACTTTGGTTATATCAAGGCGTGGAGTGACTGGTTAGAAAAGTATGATGTTGAAGGACTAAGATCAAATGAGTTGATTGACTACTTGCAAAGGAAAAGCTTTAAGGAGTATCGGCAATATTTTATAGGGTATAAGTCTGTGCATCTAAAAGATTTAAGACAGCATAGAGAAAATGAAAAACGAAATAAAAAATCTCTCAAAGAAAAAGTGACTGAGGCCATCCAGCGTTATTCAAAGTCTGAGGTAGTGCGTGTCGATTTATCGTATTTAAAAGAACGGCATGAGCAAGTAGATATTGAAGACTTTTGTGACGATATGGAACAGTTACGGAGAGAAATCGGTAAAAGGAAAGAACCTTTTGATGAATTGGTTGATTATGCGTGGGCTTTAGAGCAAGGAGAAACTAAGGGTTATCATTGTCATTTATTATTAATTTTTAATGGACACAAGAAACAATCAGGGTGGGGAATAGCAAAACAGGTTGGTGAATTGTGGAAAGGGATAACGGGTGGTCTTGGTATGTATTTCAATTGTCATGATCCAGAACAACTGGACCAGTATGCCAAATTAAATATTTTAGGGGTCGGTAGGATTCATCGTGACAATACAGAGGAAGTGAACCGATTCCTAAATGCTGTAACTTATCTAGTTCGTCCTGAAAAAGAAGCACAACACTTGAGGATAAAGCCATTTTATAAAATGCGGTCTTATCAATAGATCCCAAAAAATCATAGATATACATCATCTACATGAACAATGAGTGTTTATTCCTACATTCAAAGGCTTATCAGGCGGTAAGCCTTTTTTCATTTTAGAGGTATATCTTATGAATATTACATGTCCGTATTGCTATTCCGAAAACGTTAGCCGTGTCATTGACCAACAGTCCTCCAATCAGGGCAGCCTGTCTTCCATGACCTGTGCTGGAATTGGGGCAAGCATTTCCAAAAGCCTGCCGATGCCGATCTCTCCGTGGATGGGCGGTATTGCTGGTGCAGTCGTCGGTGGATTGATTGATAGCTTTATTCAGCCATCTCGGCCAGTAGCAGCAACAGTGCGTTACTTCCACTGTCATCAATGCCAACGCAATTTTGATTAACCTAGTTCAGGAGAATGGATATGGCACATCAAGTTGAACAAATGGCTTATGTTGGTGATACCCCCTGGCATGGCTTGGGTAATCAACTGACACAGAATCAGCCGATTGAAGTCTGGGCAAAACAGGCAGGTATGGACTGGCGGATTGAATCTTCCGATGTCAGCTACCTGGCACAGAATGAACGCGGGCAGAGCATCATCATGCCGTATGAAGAACAGCGGGTACTGTATCGTTCAGATACCCATGCACCCTTGTCAGTGGTCAGTCAGCGTTATCAGGAAGTTCAGCCCAAAGAGATTCTGGAGTTCTACCGGGATCTGACCGAGCAATCCGGCTTTGAACTGGAAACCGCAGGGGTGCTGAAAGGTGGTAAGAAGTTCTGGGCTTTGGCACGTACCGGACAAAGCACAGCACTGAAGGGCAAGGATGTCAGCAATGGCTATATTCTGCTGGCAACTGCCTGCGATGGCACACTGGCCACTACAGCACAATTTACTTCCATTCGAGTAGTGTGTAACAACACCTTAGCGATTGCCTTACGTCGACAAAGCAGCAGTGCCGGGGTGGTCAAAGTTCCACACAGTACCAAGTTTGATGCAGATAAAGTCAAGCAACAGCTGGGTATTTCAGTCCGTTCCTGGGAGGAACACATGTATGAAATGAAACAGCTCAGCCAGCGCAAAGTCACTCAAGGTGAAGCCGCCGCTTATTTTGATGCGGTGTTTAACAACACTAGCCTAAGCATTGCAGATCAGGAGGACAACATCATCCAGTTTTACCGCAATGTCGCGAATCAGGCCAGTCCATCAGTCAATAAGACTGAGCCGAATGCCCGGGCCATGAATAAGGTCATGGATATGTTCAATGGTCAGGGCCGGGGTGCAGAACTCAGCTCAGCCAAAGATACAGCTTATGGTCTGCTGTGCTCGATCACGGAGTTTGTCGATCATGAACGTCGTGCCATGAGTACTGATCATCGCCTCGATTCTGCCTGGTTCGGTGCAGGTGCTGCCTTGAAACAGCGTGGCCTGGAACAGGCCCTCAAACTGGCAGTTTAAGTTTGATTTAATCGAATGTCATTAAAATCGCTGTAAGTGCTCAGTTACATGGCCTTTCAGCAATATCCAGTTAATGAACCCTCTTTGCCACATCTTCGGATGTGGCTTTTTTTATGCCGCAAATTTTTACAGCCTCAACCATTTATAAGGATAAGACCATGAATCAGATTGCACTGGTGAATACCCACCCACTCCCTCATCTCCCAATTCCGAATGAGATGAATGAATCGAATACGGCTGCTAAAAGAACAGCGACAGCCAGGCGTTTAGCCAATACTAAAAATATGGATTACCAGGAATGGTTAGAAGTCCGTAAACAGGGCATTGGCAGCAGTGATGCCGCAACCGCCTGTGGACTCAATCCCTATATGTCCATGCTAGAACTCTGGATGATCAAGACTGGGCGTGTGCAGCAGAACCTTGAAGACCAGAGTAACGGCGTTGCACCTTTATATTGGGGTAAACAGCTTGAACCACTGGTGGCCGAGTTCTACAGCATGCACACCCATAATAAAGTTAGACGAGTGAATGCCGTATTACAGCATCCCGATCCGGATAAGTCCTTCATGTTGGCGAATCTGGATTATGCCGTAGTGGGGAGTGATGAAGTCCAGATCCTTGAATGCAAAACCGCAGGTGAGCATGGGATAAAACTTTGGCGGGATGGTGTACCGCTGTATGTGCTGTGTCAAGTGCAGCACCAACTGGCCGTAACAGGAAAACAGGCAGCACATGTTTGTGTATTGCTCTGTGGACATGAAACTAAAATCTTTAAAGTCACCCGTTCTGAATCGGTGATTGAACACCTCGTTAAAGCAGAGCGTTATTTCTGGGAATGTGTGGAAGACGATACACCGCCATCAGTCGATGCCAGTGAATCCGCAGCCAAAGCCATTCTGCAACTCTATCCAGCGCATATCCCACTAAGCGTTGAAGATCTCTCGCAAAATGAAAATGCCAATTTGATGTTCGATCAACTCATCAAAATGAAGCAAGAGATTCAGCATAAGCAGGAACGTTTTGACCAGCTGAAGCATCGGATCCAGATGCTGATGAAAGATGCCGAACGCGCCACCTTTATAGGTGGCTCGGTGGTCTGGAAAAAGTCAAAAGATGCAGTCAGCCTGGATACCAAGTCATTACTTCAGCACCAGCCTGAACTCATCGAGCTTTATCCACTTCAAAAGCAGGGCAGCCGTCGCTTCAACATTTATACCGACTAAGCTTGTTTCCTTCCATTTAATCACCGAAGCGCAAAAACCGCTCCCCGCCCTCCATTTTCTAGGAATAGAGGGCAATACGGTCGCGGCTTTTGTAGCTAGCTATATACATTGTTTATCGAATCAGAAGATCTACATAAAAGTGGATGATCTGTAAAAAATCAAATTGAGGAAAATAGAATGATTAAAGGTCTAGCAATTACACCACCAGCACTTGGGCGTATCAGCATTGGGCGAGTCGTGGAAAAGAATGGCAAACGCCTACCGGAAAAAGATGACCAGTTCACCATTACCAGTCAGATCCAAAATAAGGAGAGTGGTTGGGTGAAACACCCACTGGATGAACAGCTTCGATCCAATGCACCTAATCAAAAGCTACGTTCGATCCCAGTCAGAATGATTTTCAATGATCCTGACTTAAACCTACGGGCGGAATACAGTCTGTTTGACCGTCAGACCGGTCGGCCGGTCTGTGTTGGGAATGGGGAAACCTGCCAGCGTTTAACCAATCAAGGGGTCGAGCAACATCCGTGCCCATCTCCTGATTTATGTCCATTGGCACAAGGTGGATTGTGTAAGCCTTATGGTCGTTTGCATGTGAATTTAGATCAATCGGATGAATTTGGGACCTTCATCTTTAGAACCGCTGGTTTTAATAGTATTCGGACTTTGGCTGCACGGCTGAGTTATTATCATGCAGCTTCAGGAGGCTTACTATCTTGCTTGCCATTACAGCTGATATTGCGGGGCAAGAGTACGACACAGAGTTATCGCCAACCTGTGTACTACGTAGATCTGACTTTAAGGGATGGGATCAGTTTGAATGAAGCGATTATTCAGGCGAAGCAGATTGATGAGCAGAGTAAGCAGGCAGGGTTTTATCAGGAGGCTTTGGATTTTACGGCAAGGAAGGGTTTTGCGAATGCAGGGTTTGAAACCGATATAGAGGAAGGGTTAGATGTGCTGGAGGAATACTATCCTGAACAAGAACACAGCCGAGCAATGGAGCAACAGACTTCGCCTGAAGGGTTTGTCGAGGATATTCAGCAGGGATTGCAGAGGAGTGTAAGAGCTGTGAATTAACAGCTTATATAGAGTATCTAACCTGAGTTCGATGAAATCCACTTAACCTTTTAGCATATTTTGGAAAGTTGGCTTATTGGGGTTCAAACAATAAGCCACTACAGCAGCCATGATATTCACCAT
>NZ_JBIQOC010000066.1:0-26513 GCF_044130295.1 Acinetobacter uliginosus
AAAATATGGTCGACCTGAAATATTTAATACAGACCAAGGCAGTCAGTTTACCAGTGATGCATTTATTGATGTATTGAAATCAAATGGCATTCAAATCAGTATGGATGGTAAAGGTCGATGGGTTGATAATGTGATGGTTGAACGATTATGGCGGAGCGTTAAATATGAAGAGGTGTATCTCAAAGCCTACAGCAATGTTTTGGATGCGAAGAAGCAATTAAACGCATATTTTGAATTTTATAATTTGAAACGACCTCATTCGAGTCTGGACAAAATGACTCCAGATGAGTTTTACTATGACCAGCTACCACAACAAAATAAGGTAGCTTAACTAGAGCAGAGTATCACTTATAAATAAGCTTTTAGTTGTTCAAACATGTGGGACCACCTCTTTACCAAGATAAACAGAGTAAAGCTGATGATTTGGGTGGAAATAATTGCAGTTTTAGTGATATGGCTGACATTCTGGTCACTGATTCCACGGGATGAGTGGTGGATTCGAGGTGCTGATTTTCCACGGCTACAAATTCTGGTTTTAGGACTGATTGCTTTTGTTCTGCTGCTGGTCTGGGAGCAACCCTGGAATTTAACACGGGAAATTATTTTTATCGGTCTGATTGCGGCACTGGCGTACCAGCTCAAAATGGTGCTGCCTTATACCTTTCTTTGGAAAAAGCAGGTCAAGCATGTCCGCAAACATCAGCTGAATCCTGACAAGCAAATCTCCCTGATCATTTCTAATGTACTGACGTCAAATACCCAATACCAGTTGTTAATTGAGCAGATTCAAAAGCATCAGCCAGATTTGCTGTTAACGCTAGAATCAGATCAGGTCTGGCAAAAAGCACTTTCCGTGATTGAAAAAGATTATCCCTATCGGGTGCCTGTACCTCTGGATAATTTATACGGCATGCATCTGTATAGCCGTTTAGAGCTGAAAGATACCGAGGTCAAGTTCATTTTAAGTGATGAGATTCCTTCCATTCATACCACAGTCATTTTACGTTCAGGTCAACCGGTCCAGCTTTATTGCCTGCATCCCAAACCGCCGAGCCCTACTGAAGCGAAAGATTCGACGCTACGGGATGCTGAACTATTAATTGTGGGTGACCAGATCAAGGATCTGGATGAAAGCTGTATTGTGATGGGAGACTTGAATGATGTGGCCTGGTCGCGAACGACCCGACTGTTTCAGCGCATGAGTGGTTTGCTCGATCCACGCGTGGGGCGTCACTTTGTGAATACTTTCCATGCCGATTATCCCTTATTGCGTTGGTCGCTGGATCATATTTTTCACAGTACCGATTTTGCCTTGGTCCATATGAAAAGATTGCCTCATATAGGTTCAGACCATTTTCCGGTTTATGTGGTTTTACAGACAGGACGTGTTTTTGAAGGGGTGCAAGAAGAACTGGAGCAAACGGATGCTGATGAACAGCAGGCACAAGAAACAATAAAAGAAGGTATTGAAAAAGCTGAAAAAGAAGAAAAACCAGTCACCGATGAAATTGCCCAGAGCTATAAAAATGCAATCAAGCAGGCAGATTAAATAATAGAAAAGTGTACGAAATGGCTTACATTGATTTAGGTCAATTGCGAATGTTTCTTTTTTATAAACTAGCTTAATCTGTACTCATCAGCCAAGGAGCCGGGAAAGGAAAATTCCATTATGGAAGATCAAACACATGGCTGATAGAAAGTCATCATGGATATGATGCAGCAATGGATAGCAATAACAGAATAAAAATAACATTTGAAAGCACAACCTCATGTACCCGAGTTTTGCAGGATGCAGAACTCGGGTCTATGGTTTTATAGAACCTCTTGAAAATAAAATTTCAGCCATGTATTTATCAACATTTCAAGAACTTAAAATTTATGTCGTAAATTTTACTGAACTATCACGTGATGCTTTACATATTTATGCAGGGCTGACGCTATTTTTTATCGTGGCGTTTTTCCACCATCATCAGTTGAAGTCGAAGTGGGCGATTTTGGCTGTGCTTATTGTTGCAATTGCTGCAGAGCTGTTGGATGCCCGTGATGATTTAATCAATTATGGGCTGTGGCATATTGGTGCCAGTGTGCACGATATCATCAATACCATTTTCTGGCCGCTGCTCATTTGGCTCATGGTACGATTTCGGGTGTGGAGGGTTTAATACGTTATGGCTTTCGAAATATCAATGCCTGTCATCCTCTTCATATATCCAATTATTCAATGTTTACGAAAATTTGCTTTTAATTTCGGTATTACTAACAGCTTGTCGCCATTGAAAAATGACTCATCAATGAAGTCTATTTCAAGACTTGCTTATATAATCAATGAAGTCTATTTCAAGACTTGCTTATATAAGTGAAGCGTCTGATCACACATCTCTTTCAAGCTAAATGTTGTGACTGGCTTTACTTGTTGCGGTTCATCCAGATGATTCTTGACTGCATTGAACAGTGCAGCGTGATCATCCACGGCAATTAAACCTTGTGGATACAGCTGCGATAAGATCTCCGCAACCCCGCCACGGTTCCAGCCAATCACCGGAGTGCCTACCGATAGTGCTTCTAAAGCAGTACGACCAAAGGTTTCTGCCTGATTGGAAAGGGAGAGCACCACATCGCTAAATGCCAGCCATTCACGAATATCTGAGCGATGACCAACGAAAGTGATTTTGTCAGTTAAGCCTTTGCCTTGAATTGTGTCCTGCATTTCTTTCAAATAAGCGGCTTTTTTCGGATCGGCTCCACCCACCACTACCGCATGCAAGTTGGGGTATTGTTGCTGTAATTTTTCGACCAATCCAATCAGGGTTTCATGACCTTTTAAACGGGTAATCCGTCCTGGAAGACAGAGTAAAAACTTGTTTTCCAGTTCAGGAAAGTCTTTAAAAGTTTGATTCAGCCATTGTACAGACGGCTGATAACCATGTGGGAAAGCGGTAGGGTCTATGCCACGGTAAATCCGGACAATATCCTGCGCTGGACAATTTTTGTAGTTGTCGGTGATGTATTTCACCACGCTATCCGATACGGCAATGACTTTTTCAGCCTGGGTCATGATTTGACTATAACGGTTAATCGAATAGAAGCCATGCACGGTACTGATTAAATGTGGACGACGCGCAGCAGGAATGCCTTTTAAAGCAAAATGGGTCAGCCATGCAGGCACGCGGGAACGTATATGCACGATATCTGGTTGGTGCTGTTCAATCAGCTGACGTAGCGGACGAATTTGCCATAAGCTCGACAGGGCTTTTTTATGAATGGCTAGCATCAAATGTGTTGAACCTTCCGCTTCAAGCTGGGCCACTAGCCGGCCACCATTCGACACCACCAAAGATTCATGACCTTCTGCAACCAAGGCACGGGCGATTTCTAAAGTACCGCGTTCTACGCCACCGCTATTCAGTTCAGGAAGAAGTTGCATCACTTTCATGGTTTTTTGCCTTTAGGGTTGTCGCAAAGCGGAGTTTTACCGTTCATTTATCCAATATTAGGAGTTTATTCTTTACTTTTGTTTCGGCAAAAGTAACAAAACCATCTGTTGGACTGACGATACATCCATGATATCGCAGTCTAACGGGCGACATCCTTGTCGCCTTTACACGATAGTAGATTCTGTGCGAGGTTTCTTAGTTATCTTAATTATCTTATTAATAGATTTTCTCAAAGCCTTCCGGACGAGTTTTAAAGCGACGATGGAACCACATATATTGGGTCGGGGCAATACGCAGCTGACGTTCAATAATCTGATTGACATGTGTGGCATCATCGACTTCATCTTCACTGGGCAGATTATCCACCACAGGTTCAATTAGAACATGATAACGCGGATCTTTTAAATCCCCGCTACGATAAAAATATAAAGGAATCGGTACGGCTTTGGATATTTTCAGTAAACGGCGATGTGCCGTTACCGTGGCAGCAGGAGTACCGAAAAACGGTGCCATCACACCCTGTTTTAAACCAAAATCCTGATCCGGGCTATACCAGATGGCATGACCTTCTTTCAGATTGCGGATCAGGCCACGCATGTCGTCATGGTCAATCTGGTGGGCATAAATAGTGGCACGACAGCGGTAAATCAGCATATCGAGCAAAGGATTGTTCTGCGGACGATAAACCACATCCGGTTCGAAATACTGGGCACACAGGTAGCCACCGGCATCCAGCAAAGTAGAATGCGTACCAAGCAGTAAAACCCCTTGTCCTGCGGCTTGGGCATTTTGAATATGTTCCAGACCTTCAATCGTGACGCGGTCTTTAAACCATTGCGGGCAGTACCAGGCATTCAAGGTTTCAAAAATACCAATCATCTGGTCGATAAAAACCTGACGTGCATTCTCCTGAACCTGCTGTGCAGACCATTCAGGAAAACAGACTTCCAGGTTACGGACAGTGGTTTTGCGGCGCGATTTCAGCTTGTCAAATGCCAGATTGCCAATAAAAGTGGCTAAACGGTACTGAATGGCCCAGGGTAAAATTGCCAAAATCATCAGCAAGACAATCCCAATCCAGATACCCCAATATTGAGGCAGCAGGAAAGACCATTGGAATTCTCCGGGTTGGTAATCTGGCTTTTTACTCATAGTGACCATTTTGAACAAAAGTTTTGTGCAAGTGTAACATGAAGTTATTTTTTTAATAAAAAAGCACCTGTAACGCCAATTACAGGTGCCCCTAGAATGAATCAGATCAGTTGCCGTTGACCAGATTTTCTAATTCTTCCCAACGCTCTAATTTTTCCAGTAACAGGTCATCAATTTCAGTCAGGCGGTTGGAAAGTTTCATGGCTTTGTCTGCATCGCTCACAAACAGGGAACCATCGGCAAGTTGAGCGTTAATTTCAGCTTGCTCTTTTTCCAGCGCTTCCATTTCAGCAGGCAGTTGCTCTAAAGCACGCTGATCTTTATAGCTGAGTTTCACTTTCTTTGCCGGAGCAGGTTCAGCCGCTTTGGCTTCTGCTTTGGCCATAGCTTTTTTGACATCACTTTTCTGATCCACCACAGTCTGATCAGGACGTTGTTGCAAGTAATCCTGATAACCGCCGATGTATTCATCGATATTGCCTTTACCGTCAAATACCCAGGTGGATGTCACCACGTTGTCCATAAAGGCACGGTCATGCGAGATCAGTAACAGGGTACCTTTATAATCGCCGAGCATTTCTTCTAGCAGTTCAAGCGTCACCATATCCAGGTCATTGGTCGGTTCATCCATCACAATCAGGTTGGATGGTTTGAGCAATAGTTTGGCGAGCAGAATACGGTTACGTTCACCACCAGAAAGCGCTTTAACCGGTGTACGCGCACGTTCAGGTGAGAACAGGAAGTCCTGTAAATAGCTATAGATATGGCGGCGGCCACCATTGACATCGACAAAGTCCGAACCTTCAGAAACGTTGTCTTTAACCGATTTCTCTAAATCAAGTGCATTACGTAGCTGGTCAAAATAGGCAATTTCAAGCTGGGTGCCGGTTTTTACCGAACCACCGTGTTCAATCTCGCCTAGAATAGCTTTGATCAGCGTGGTTTTACCGACACCGTTATCACCGACCAGACCTATACGGTCGCCACGTAATACCAAGGCAGAGAAATCTTTGATAATCGGTTCCTGATTGCCAAAGGCCACACGTAAATGCTCAATTTCAAACACGACCTTGCCTGAGCGGTTGGCGTCCTGAGTGGCCATGCTCACTTTGCCTTGCTGTGAGCGACGTGCTTTTGATTCTTCACGCAATTCTTTTAAGGCACGGACACGGCCTTCGTTACGGGTACGGCGTGCTTTAATGCCTTGACGAATCCAGACTTCTTCTTCAGCTAAACGTTTGTCAAATAAAGCATTTTGCTTTTCTTCTGCTTCCATTTGCTGAGCTTTAAGGTCAAGGTAACGTGAATAGTTGCCTTCAAAACTGCGCAATTGACCACGGTCCAACTCGACAATACGGGTGGCAATGCTGTCGACAAATGAACGGTCATGCGAAATAAATAACAGGGTCAGATTATTTTGATCGAGCAGGAATTTTTCCAGCCATTCAATACTTTCAACGTCCAGATGGTTTGTTGGTTCGTCGAGTAAAAGTACATCGGGTTGAGTGAGTAGGGCACGTGCTAAAAGAACACGACGTTTACGACCACCGGACAAATCGGCTAAATCGGCATCCGGGTCTAACCCCATTTTGCTTAAAATTGAATTTACTTTGTTCTCTAAAGCCCAGCCATCGACTTGATCGAGTTTGTGCTGTAAGTTACCCATGCGGTCGCAGGCTTCCATATCTCCCAGTACGCAGGCATCACTGGCTTCATGATAAGCTTTTAGTACAGCAGCAGCTTCACCTGCACCATCGGCTACAATGTCGGCGACTTTGCCGGAATCCATCGGTACATCTTGGGCCAGCATGGAAATGGTGATGCCATTTTGTATAGAAACTTCACCACGATCTGGTAGCAAACTTCCTTCGATGAGTTTAAGTAAGGTAGACTTACCCTCACCATTACGGCCAATCAAACAGACTCGTTCACCGCGTTCCAGATTAAAGTTCGCGCCGTCGAGCAGGGACGGTCCGCCAAACGCAAGTTGGACATCCCTTAAAGTAATATAGGCCATACTGTTTCCTGAAATCCCCAATGAGGACTTAAAATGACTAAACAAAAAAATCTTAATGATCAGGCGTCATTTTCCGCACACTTGGAAGATTTGCAAGTCCGAATTACATTTTTAGATGATTTAGTTGAACAGTTGAATGAACAGGTAACACGTCAACATATTGAAATTATGGATTTAAAGAAGCAAATGCAGTTGCTTTATCAGCGTGTGGAATCTGCCGATTTATCGGAAGGCATTGCTGCCTTTGATCCGATGTCCAACCGGCCACCGCATTATTGAGCTGAACCCGTCCGTGTATTAAAGCCTTGGTGTTGATCAGGGCTTTTTTATTTGAAAAAGAACTTAACTTATCCTTTCCTTCGCTATTGAATAACCTTCTAAAATTAAAGCACTAGGTCGAGTCATGCCACTGAGTAAAAAACCAGAAGCATAAAGTATTTGACCTTTGCCATGGTTCCCGTTCTAATGCACCGCATCTGCCTAGCCGAACTGTTTATTCGAAGATATGAGTCATAAAGTCGTTCTTCTTGATCTTGAAAATAATATGCCGACTGCGCAATTGTTGCGTAACATCATTCCGCATTATGCAGCAATTTACCTGTTTAATTGTCAGGGAAAATTTGAATATTCTCTGCAAGATTTAACGGAATTTTCAAGTTGGGTCAGCAGTGGGCAAGTGGTCATTCTGGAAACGGCAGAAGTCGAGCACAAAGAGTTTGAGTATGCGGTTGTGGTTGGGCAACTGCTTGCGCTGCTAGATGCCGATGCTTCTATTGAACTCATATCTGCCATGCCAAGCAGTGAAATGCTGCTCGAAATGCTGCAGTCTTCCAACCTGAACTGTAGTCTGATCCAGGTTCAGGCTGAAGAACCGGAGTTAAATACAAAGTACAAAATTCCCAGTGTCGAGACCATTCTGCAAAAGCCTGATTTATTGCTTGTCAAAAAGTATTGTGATGCTTTAGGGAAAATGAAGGGCAAACCGAATACGCTGGAGAAATTGAAGAACTCGCTGGCGAATATTTTGCAAGTCGAAAATGATCAGCTTCAGCATCTCACTGGCTTATTGATTAATCTAAAAATTGTGAAACGTTTTGACCAGCAAATCAGTTTCCGTAAAAAAGTCATTAAGCAATGGATGCAACTGGACTTGGAGCAGAAAACATCGGTAGAAAAAGCTCAAAATATTTCTGCTGCTTTTGCGGATTTATCCCCTGAATCTTCACAACAAGAAGTAGAAGAAGTGCAGGCCAAAACATTGCATCAGGCGCAAAAAGAGTTATTTAAAAACTTTTCCAAGATTGATCCGGTGCAGGTGATTGTGGCGCAAAAACTACGCGAATTAAAATCCGATAAACCGAAAGACATTTATGCCTTGCGCGATTTGCTGGAGCAGCTTTTCCCGAAATCGGATGTACGATTATTGCTTAAGGAATTGATTGAGAAAGGATATATTTACTGGAATGGTAGTGAAGTCCTGTATAGTCATGAGCTGCTCCTGAATTAATTTCATCGCTGTAACTTGCGTTTTATATTCAGCTTATGCAACTCTAATAAAGGAATAATAAGGTTGTACTATGGAAAATACTGGAATTTGGATTACAGTCTTCATCGTGCTGTTTGTGCTTGGCTCAATTTTTGGGCTACGTGTCAGCCCAAGAGAAAAAGCATTAGGCCTGATGCGTGAAAAGGCGCGCAAGATGGCTTTACATCCGCGTTTAGTGGCCGCTCCCGATTGGACCAAAGTGCCCATGGCAACGGAAAAGCGTGCCAGTATGGTGGCCTATTACAGTGTTTTAATTCCAGACGCCCGACTGCCATTGATGCGTGCACGTGTGGAAGATCAGAAACTCAAAGTTGTGCAAGGTGATGAGAAGTTTAACGATTTTCCCATTGCATTAAAGGGCATTTATGCTATTGATATGCAGGCAAACTGTGTAGGACTCTATTGGGATGAAGAATCAGACCTTCGAGCAACTCAGTTAGATGACATCAAAGCTTATTTAACGTCTTTGGCTGAATTTTAATTTATAAACCCATCAAACAGGATTAACGGTTAACTATGGCGAACGCTCCTCGGTCCACATCCAAAAGCACCACAGCAAAATCACCGAGTGCTGCGAACAAACGTGCCTTAGTGATTGTGGAGTCGCCTGCAAAAGCGAAAACAATCAACAAATATCTGGGTCCAAATTACATCGTAAAATCATCAGTAGGTCATGTGCGTGACTTGCCGACTGGCGGATCTAAAAGTACAGAAAAAAAACCTGTATCACGTGCCAAACTGACCGATGAACAAAAAGCCGAAAAAGCTCAGTTAGCTTTGGTCAATCGTATGGGGGTTGACCCTGAACATGGCTGGAAAGCACATTATGAAGTGCTTCCGGGCAAAGAAAATGTCGTTGCAGAACTGAAAAAATTGGCATCGCAAGTCGATGAAATCTACCTCGCAACGGATTTGGACCGTGAAGGGGAAGCCATTGCCTGGCATTTAAAAGAAGTGATTGGTGGGGATGATTCACGTTACCAGCGTGTAGTCTTTAACGAAATTACCAAAAATGCCATTCAGGAAGCGTTTAAACAACCGGCACGTTTAGATATTGATAAGGTCAATGCTCAACAAGCCCGTCGTTTCCTCGACCGTGTTGTCGGTTTTATGATCTCACCATTACTTTGGGAAAAAATCGCCCGTGGTTTATCGGCGGGTCGTGTCCAGTCAGTTGCGGTAAAACTGGTGGTTGAGCGTGAACGTGAAATTCGTGCTTTCATTCCTGAAGAATACTGGCAGGTTTTTGCAGATACCAAATCGCAAAAAGATGACATCCGTCTTGAAGCAGTGAAGCAGGGCGGTAAAACCCTCAAGCTGCACAATAAAGCTGAAACCGATGCTTTATTAAACCTGATCAAAGATGCCGAATATAAAGTTGCCAGCCGTGAAGATAAACCGACCAAGGTCAACCCAAGCGCACCGTATATCACATCAACCCTGCAACAGGCGGCAAGCACACGTCTAGGTTTCTCTGTGAAGAAAACCATGATGCTGGCACAGCGCTTGTATGAAGCGGGTTTCATCACCTATATGCGTACTGACTCCACTTTCTTGAGTGATGATGCAGTCAATATGGTGCGTGGTCATATTGAAAATGAGTATGGCGCAAAATATTTGCCTGCCAAGCCAAACCGCTATGGCAACAAGGCGGGTGCACAAGAAGCCCACGAAGCGATTCGTCCTTCCAATGTGGCGCTGAAAGGCGATAGCTTGGTGGGTGTGGAACGTGATGCACAACGTTTGTATGACCTGATCTGGCGCCAGTTTGTAGCTTGTCAGATGACTCCAGCAGAATACCTGTCATCAACCATTTTAGTCGATGCCAATGGTGTGGAACTGAAAGCCAAAGGTCGTACTCTGGTCTTTGATGGTTTCACCAAAGTTCGCGGTGCAAACAAAGCGGATGACGATATTCTGCTACCTGCGGTAAAAGTCGGTGAAGTACTGAAACTGGAAAAACTCGATCCTTCTCAGCATTTTACTAAACCGCCTGCACGTTTCACTGAAGCATCGCTGGTAAAAGAACTGGAAAAACGTGGTATTGGTCGTCCATCGACCTATGCTGCGATTATTTCTACTATTCAGGACCGTGGTTATGTGAAACTGGAAAACCGTCGTCTCTTTGCCGAGAAGATGGGTGAAATCGTGACCGATCGTCTCGATGAAAGTTTTAACAACCTGATGAACTACGATTTTACTGCGGATCTTGAAGGTCAGCTGGATAAAGTGGCAGATGGTCAGCGTAACTGGAAAGAGTTATTGGATAACTTCTATGGCGACTTTAAAAAACGCCTAACCACCGCCCAAGGCGAACACGGTATGCGCCGTAACCTGCCTGTGGAAGTGGAAGCGGTACATTGCCCTGAATGTTCACGTCCAATGCAGATTCGTACCGGAACCACAGGTGTGTTTCTGGGCTGTTCGGGCTATAACTTGCCGCCTAAAGAACGCTGTAAAGGTACCCTGAATTTAACACCAGTAGAATCCTTGGCAGCACTGTCTGATGATGATGCGGCAGAAACTGCAGACTTGATGTCAAAAAAACGTTGCCCGATTTGTGAAACGGCAATGGATAGTTATGTGATTGATGGTGGTCGTAAACTGCATATCTGTGGTAACAACCCGGATTGTGCCGGTTTTGAACTTGAAGAAGGTGAGTTCAAAATTAAAGGTTACGATGGTCCAACTATTCCATGTGATAAATGTGATGGAGAAATGCAGCTGAAGACTGGCCGTTTTGGACCTTATTTTGCCTGTACCAGCTGTGACAATACCCGTAAAGTGTTAAAGAATGGTCAGCCTGCACCTCCGCGTGTAGATCCAATTAAAATGGAACACTTGCGTTCAAGCAAGCATGATGATTTCTTTGTACTTCGTGATGGCGCGGCAGGTTTATTCCTGGCAGCGAGCAAGTTCCCCAAAGTGCGCGAAACCCGTGCACCGAAAGTGGCTGAACTGCGTAGTGTGGCCGAGCAGCTTGATCCAAAATATCAGTTTATTTTACAAGCGCCGGATGCCGATCCCGAAGGAAATCCAACTTTAGTGAAATTCAGCCGTAAGAATCAGGCACAATATATTGGTTCTGAAAATGCTGAAGGCAAACAAACCAAGTGGAGTCTGGTATTCCAGGATGGAAAATGGGTTGAAGCTTAAGTTTTAAGAAATGCAAAAAATGCTGACGAAAGTCGGCATTTTTTATGTCAAAATGATTCATATAACAAATGAATCAAATATTTAATTGGGGGAAGAGTGGAAATCCAGACAAAAAAATTTGCTGTACTCATTGATGCAGATAATTCTTCAATTAACGCCATTTCATCTGTACTTGAAGAAGTCGCGAAGTATGGGATAGCAAGTGTAAAAAGAGTTTATGGAGATTGGAGTAGTGAGGCGTTAAAAAAATGGAGAGATGTTCTATTACCCCATGCAATAACTCCCGTTCAGTAATTTGCTTATACAAAAGGCAAAGATGCAACAGATATGATCTTAATTATTGATGCCATGGATTTACTCTATGCAGGTGCATTAGATGGTTTTTGTATCGTATCAAGTGACAGTGATTTTACCACTTTAGCTTCACGTATTCGTGAAAATGGTCTGAGTGTTTATGGTTTTGGTAAGAAATCGACTCCTGAAGCTTTTAAAAAGGCATGTGATAAATTTATTTATGTAGAAAATCTCCTAACGGATGTAGATGTTAAAAATGGTGAGGATGAGGAATTAGCATTAGTACAAGATAAAAAAATAGCAGAAACTGTAAAGACAACAGAATCTAAAGCTATCCAACAAACTAAAGAAAGTACTTTACCCGAAGCAATGGATCGGGCTACTTTAAATTTGATTTATAAAGCTGTTAAAGATAACGCTGATGAAAATGGCTGGGCAAATTTGGGTATGGTTGGACAATATATTAGTGCAGTAAAACCTGATTTTGATTCACGAAATTATGGTCGAGCTAAATTATCAGGTTTGATAAAAACGCTTAATTTATTTGAAACTAAAATTGAAATGAGTCAAATGTATTTAAGAAAAATAAAAAAGCAGAGCATTGGATAATATGTGGAAAAACATTCGGATACTGTGTTTACTCATCATTTTATTGATTGTGGCAGTAAATGCCTACCGTGACCAGAATCAAGACTGGTCCAAACCCATTATTGTCATGCTGCATCCCATCAATGCAGATGGGCGGGCTGCGACTCAAGATTATATTCAATCGCTGAATCTCTCCGAGTTAAAAGAGAGTCAAGAATATTTACAACAGATGTCAGCACAGTACCGTGGGCAGCCGATTGCGATTTATTTCCAGTTGGGCCGTGAACTTAAACAAATTCCTCCTAAAGTACCTGAACAGGCAACCATGCTGGATACCATTTTATGGAGCCTAAAATTCCGTTTTTATGCCTGGAAACAGCATGACAGTGCTGATGGTTCACCCAGCGTGACTTTATATTTAAATTATTATGATCCCCAAACAATTAAAGAATTAAAACATTCCACTGCTTTGCAAAAAGGGCGCATAGGTTCAGTCAATTTATTTGCATCTAAAAAACAGGCTGAACAAAACAAGATTGTATTGGTGCATGAATTACTGCATAGCTTTGGCGCAAGTGATAAGTATGATTTGTCCACAGGACAGCCTGCCTATCCGATTGGATATGCTTATCCAAACCAGCAGCCTTTATTTCCTCAAGCCAAAGCAGAGTTGATGGGCGGACATATTCCACTGTCACAACAAAAAAGCAGGATGCCGGATTCATTGAAACAGACTTTGATTAATGAAATAACCGCAATTGAATTGGGCTGGAAAAAATAACCCTTGGGGATAACGATGCTTTTATCCACAGTTACGTATCGGGCTGTTGATTAAAATGCAGAGAAATAACAGACTTTTGACCGAAAATCAGCTAAAACTACAGGTATTCCTCAACAAAAGACTTGAGAAAAAACATGAGAACAGTAGGAAATGATTTAGTTCGACATCAGCTGCATGAAAATCGAAAGTGGTATTTAGGTCTGGGCATTGTGCTGACCTTGTTTGCTCTTGTACTGCTTGCTTCACTGCCTTTTGCTACGCTTTCTGTGGTATTCCTGTTTGGCATACTGATGATGATTGGCGGTATTCTGCACTTTATTGCTGCTTTCAAAATTTTTGAAGGGGGGACTCGCTGGCTATGGGCCCTGTTTGGCGTTCTGTATCTGGTCGCTGGTTATTATGCTTTTAGCACACCGGTAAAAACCGCGATTGTATTGACCAATCTGTTGGCAATTGTATTGATCGTGGCCGGTATCATCCGTATTTTTAGTGCCATTATTTTTAAAGTGTATCAAGGTTGGGGCTGGATCTTATTTTCGGGCCTGTTAACCTTGGTGACCGGGATTATGATTTTAAAATCACCTGATGCTCCGTTCTGGGTACTGGGTCTGTTTCTGGCGATAGATGTTTTATTTCAGGGGATTAATTATTTGACTTTAGCATCTTATATCAAACGTGAAGTACCGCAAAGTTCGGCAGATGTATAACAGTGAAGTAGGAGAAAAGGGCGCATAGAGCGCTCTTTTTTATTGTATAAAGATTTATTGCTTTCATTTTTTGTTGATTATGCCTAAAACCTTTGTGCTTGCCCCCGATTCCTTTAAAGAAAGTATGACCGCCGAACAGGCCTGTCAGGCGATGCAGCGTGGCATTCAAAATGTATATCCAGATGCGGTGTGTATTTCGGTGCCCATGGCAGATGGTGGTGAAGGTACTGTAGATGCCCTGATTGCTGCACAAGGTGGACAAAAGATTGAGTGTGAAGTGACTGGTCCATTAGCCTCGCAAAAAATCCAAACCTACTTCGGTTTAGTCGATGGGAGAAAAACAGCCATTATCGAAATGGCAAAAGCCAATGGCATCCATCTTTTAGAACCCGCCCAGCGCAATCCTTTACTCACGACTACCTTAGGTACAGGAGAAATGATTAAAGCAGCGCTGGATTTAGGCGTATCCAAGATCATTATCGGTTTGGGGGGCAGCGTGACCAATGATGCCGGTGCGGGTATGACACAGGCTTTGGGTGTAAAATTTCTCGATGCTACAGGCTGCGATGCTGCGGTAGGCGGTGGTCAGCTTGACCAGATTAAAAAGATTGATCTTTCCGGTTTGGATGCGCGTTTAGCACAAACAGAAATCATCATTGCCAGCGATGTGAATAATCCTTTGTGTGGTGCAAATGGTGCATCTTATGTTTTTGGTCCGCAGAAAGGGGCTACGCCTGAAATAGTGAAAACTCTGGATAACAACTTAAGTCATTTTGCTAAGCTTGTTGAGCAGCAACTTGGAATAGATTGTCGGGAGATTGCGGGTGCAGGTGCAGCAGGCGGTCTGGGCTTTGGTTTGATGGTGTTTACAGGTGCCAAGATTCGCTCAGGTGTAGAGCTGGTAATTGAACAGACCAAATTGGCAGACAAAATTGCTCAGGCTGATTATGTGTTGACGGGTGAAGGAAAAATTGATTTTCAAACAAAATTTGGCAAAACGCCGTTTGGGGTGGCGCAGGTCGCAAAGCAATTCAATAAGCCTGTGATTGCTTTTGCGGGTGTAGTTGGCGATGGTATTGATGAACTATATGACTTAGGTTTTAGTCAAATTATCGGGATTAATCCTCCTGAAATTTCAATGGAACATGCAATTGTGCATGCTTCAATGTATTTGGAAGAAGCAGTTGAGCAATATGTAAGAAACTATAATTTTAATGAACTTATTTAAATAATTAAGACATCATCAAATTTGTGAAGTTCCTTCTCCCTCAGGGAGAAGGCTAGGATGAGGGGAGTTTTAAATAGTAACCTCTCCCTAACCCTCTCCTTAAAAAGGAGAGGGAATAACGATGGGCATTTGATTGAGTAAACACAGTATTCAGTTTTTGAAAAAATGCTTAAGGAATAAAAAAATGAATCAAGGCGCATTACTCAGGTTTTACTAAAACCTCTGTTAAACTATTCATCTACCGAACACGATGAGACACCATGAGTTTAGCCACCCTGATTGATGAATTAAACCCGCAACAAAAACAGGCTGCCACCACCGAGGCAAAGCATAGTCTGGTACTTGCAGGGGCAGGCTGTGGCAAAACTAAAACCATTGTGGCACGTGCCGCCTATCTGATTGATCAAGGTGTGCCGGCCAATCAAATTCAAATTTTGACTTTTACCCGCCGTGCTGCCAGTGAAATTGTGGCACGGGTAGAATTGGCTCTGGGCGAGCAGGCCAAAGGTTTACGCGCATCCACCTTTCATACTTTTTGTATGTATTTGCTGCGCCGTATTCCCAAAGCTTTTGGTCTGGAACAGTTTTCGATTATTGACCGTGATGATCAGTTGATGATGTTTCGCTTAATTCGCGGTAAGGATGATAAAAAAAATCCCAATGCCTTGCCTAAGCCGCAGCAGCTGTGTGATCTGTATTCCTTTGCACGCAATACCCGGCAAAAACTCAGCATTTCTTTAGAGAAACAGCATCCTGAATTTTTAGAATATAAAGATCAAATCGCGGACATCATGAAAGAGTATGAAGCACGAAAACGTGCACGTAGCTTTCTGGATTATGATGATATTTTGGCAGTGGTGGCATCGGCACTGGCTCAATCGGAAGGTCTCAGTGATTATGTGGCTTCTATCTGTCAGCATATGCTGGTGGATGAAATGCAGGATACCAATCCATTGCAATGGGCTCTACTCGAACCTTTAAAAGATAAAGTCAGTCTGTTCTGTGTGGGGGATGATGCCCAGTCGATTTACGGTTTTCGTGGCGCAGACTTTGAAAATATTCACCATTTTAAAGAACGCGTACCGGATGCACAGATTTTTAAACTGGAACAGAATTACCGTTCTACCCAGCAAATTTTGGACTTGTCTAACTGGTTGCTGGATCAGAGTCCAATCAAATATGACAAACGTCTAGATGCACATCGTGGCGAGGGCATTAAACCCAAACTGCATATTTTCCCGAATGAATTTGATGAAGCCAAATGGATTGCCATTGATATCAAAGAGCGGCATTTTCTGGAAGGCACGCCTTGGCATGACCATATGGTGTTGGTACGTTCCAGTTTTGCCGCACGTCACATTGAGGCGGCGTTTATTCAGGCCAATGTGCCGTACCGTTTTATTGGTGGTATGAAACTGCTGGAAACTGCACATGTCAAAGACCTGCTTAGTTTATTGCGGGTGATTGCCAATCCGCTGGATGATATTGCCTGGATGCGTTTTCTGACCTTATGGAATGGCGTGGGAGATGTCGGGGCCAGTAAACTGGCGCAGCAATTATTGCAGCAGGACAATCCAGAACTGATTTTTGACAAACTGGAAAAATTTGGCCGTATTCCCGAGAAAACGCTGCTGATCATGAAGCAGATGTCGGTATTAAAAGATCAGGTGCAGGCTTGTGTTGCCTTAGGGATAGAAGCACTGGTCGAACAGTTGGAAGAAAACTATGCCAAAAAAGATTGGTCGAAACGGATGGGCGATTTTGATTTGGTCAAGCAGCTGGCCACCAAACATGATCAGCTGAGTGAATTTCTGGAAGAATATGTACTCGATCCGGTTTCCATCAGTGAAATTGAACGCCAGTCTGAAGATGATGTGGTGACCCTGATTACCATTCATTCGGCCAAAGGCACAGAACAGAAAATTTGTTATGTGGCCAATGTTTCTGCCGGACAGTATCCGCACGCACGCGCACAAGGCAATTTTGACGAAGTCGAAGAAGAACGCCGGGTGCTCTATGTGGCTTTAACCCGGGCCAAAGATGAACTGATTTTAACCAAGCAAAACCTGAATCTTTGGGCGCGGGATCAGGTCGATGAACAGGGACGAAAAATTGAAAGCTATTTCCTGAATGACCTGACCCGCAACCTGTGCACGACCGAGACCCATTACAAGCCGCGTCAGCAAACCGTAAAAAGTGCCTTAATTGAACGGCAATCGATTAATTTAGATTTTGGTATCGATCTCGATTAAACTATCTCAATATTGAAGTGCAAAAAGTAAGTAGGCGAGTGCTTTTTGGTTTTTTTAGCCTATTTAAAGGTCATCAGATGAAAATTTTAGTTCGTAATTTAGAACGTACAGTGACAGAAGCTGAATTGCTTGAACTGTTCAAGCAATATGGCACGGTAGATTCATGCACCTTGGTTTTAGATGCTGCAACAGGTAAATCAAAGGGTTTTGCTTTTGTGGAAATGCCACATGGCCGTGAAGCGGTGAAAGCGATTAAAGGCTTAAATACCCTGCGTTTGCATGGAGCGGGGATTCGTGTGAAACAGGCTGAAGACAAGCCAGCAGCAGAATAAAGAATGAAAGGAGCGATGCTCCTTTTTTTATGGATGAAATAACCAGGCTTTGATCAGGTTGAATTGGTCTATTGAATCCCCATCTTTTGATCTGGAAGGATGTAAATTATTCTGGCTGAAATCATCCATGATCATTGAAGTGACACTCTATATCTCACTCATTGAAATGAATCTTCCACAATTTTTATTGTAATTTTTCTGAAAGACCGTTTAATCTTAACGGTGTAATCACGCCAAATCTTAGGAAATCACCATGTCTCGTGTTGCTCGCTTTCATGCCGATCGTACCAATCAGAAACTGTATTTTGCACGTCTTGCATGTCAACAAGCGGAACAAACCGACCATATTCAGCAAGCTCAGGCACATCGTGAAGCGGCGGTATTTCATTTGCATGGTGCAGTATTGGCATTTTTGCAGGAACTGGTTCGTTACTACCGGTTAAATGACTTTGCTCCGACCTTGAAATCGATTGAAGAACATATGGCAGAAAAAGGGCAGATTTCGCCTGAAGTGACTGTGATGCAGCAGTTGGCGAAACAGGGTTTTATTGCCGAGCTAAAACGTGCCTACCGTATGTGTCAATATGCACCAGAACCGAGTGCTCCAGAACCTGAAGATGAAACATCTTCCAACCTGATTATTAAAGTGACCCAAACCCCTCAAGCCTGGTTGCCGGATACCAAAATTCTGCGTGAATGGCATCGTGACCTGACCCAGTTAATTGACGGGTTTCGTAATGAGATGGTTGAATTTTAAACTTTAGCACCGGTACTCTTGAAGTTTCTGTCATCGACCTTATATAAATAGTCTAAGTAATGCAAAGTGCAACAGCCCTTTGCCACCATGTTGAACATGGAGGATATATGTCTATAGAACATTTGAAAGAATTATTTGGTAGTCAAGAAGCGATTTTAGAACTTGTTCAACTTGAAGGTGGTGAGTTGGCATTGCGAAATGCAGGCTCTGAAAAAGAACCGCTGGTCAAGATTCAGTTTAATGATCAGGTCAAAGCGTTACTTGGTGATCAAACGCAGGTAATTGCCCAGCACATGATGCAGGCGGCTTTGTTTGCCATGATGGAAAAGCAGGTCAATGAGTGGCAGGCTGAAATCATGGATGAACAGCCGAAGTATCTGAGTTAAGCTTGTTTAAACCTAAAAAGCGCACTTTGGTGCGCTTTTTTATGAATTGAAGATTAGTGTGTCGGTGCTTGATGATGCGCAATCTGGATCTGGTTTAAAATATGGTTGGTCATGTTGATAGCCATTTCTTCTTTGGCAAAATAAACCTGACCGATATTTTCACGACGGATCACCTCAGCTTCTTCCTTGCTTTCGGCACATACCAACACCTGAATTTGTGGATTCAAGGTTTTGGCAATGTCGACAATTTTATGGATATCCAGAATATCCATTGGAGACAGTACCAGCAGGCGTGCATGCTGGATATGCGCCTGAATGAGTACCCCGGCTTCGGTCGCGTGTCCGGATACCGCTGCAATGCCTTTGTCACGTAGGCTTTCAACGATCTCACGGTTTTCTTCGGCAATTACCACTTTAATTTCTTGCTGCATTAAGGCTTTGGTAATGCGGCGTCCCACCTCACCATGACCAACAATCACCACCTGATCACGCAAGTATTCTTGTGAGACTTCATCTGGCAACATCGACAGCGGGTCACCACTACGTTCAAGCAAGCGGGCCAAATGTGAGCGTTCACGAATCCAGTTTTGTACCGGTTCAATGGCAGAGAACACAAATGAATTTAAGGTAATGGAGATAAGTGCACCGGCTAAAATCAGGTTTTGTCCTTCTAAAGACAATAGATTTAGTGAAACGCCTAAGGTCGCCAAAATGAAAGAAAACTCGCCAATTTGTGCAAGGCTGGCACCCACTGTTAAAGCGGTGTTAATTGGATAACGGAAGAACAGCACCAGTGCCATTGCCGCGATAGTCTTGCCAATCATAATAATGGCCACCACGGCAAGAACATGCCAGGGCTGCTGCACTAAAATCATGGGATCAAACAGCATGCCTACTGACACAAAGAATAAAATTGAGAAAATTTCACGTAAGGGTAAAGTTTCTTCTTCGGCACGATGGCTGAAATCGGACTCTTTGACCACCATCCCGGCGAAGAATGCACCCAGTGCCATCGATACACCAAAAACCTTATAAGCACCAAAGGCTATAGAAACCGCAGCAGCTACTACGGTCAAGGTAAACAGTTCACGCGATCCCAGACGAGCAACGATCTGCATAATCCAGGGTACCAGACGTTTACCTACAATCAGCATAAAGGCAATAAAGCCGGCTACTTTCAATAGGGTGACAGCTAAAGTCATCCAGATATTGGCATTTGGGTCTGAGCCGGAAATTGCTGTTCCACCCAGTAAAACTGCAGTGGCAGGGAGCAGTACAAGTACCAGCACCATGACCAGATCTTCAACCAATAACCAGCCCACGGCAATCTTGCCATTTACAGAGTTGATGAGACCTTGGTCTCCCAAGGCTTTCAGGAGGACCACGGTACTGGCACAGGACAGGCTTAGACCAAACACCAGTGCAGAGCCAAAACTCCAGCCCCAGATCATCGTTACGCCTATACCAAGCAAGGTTGCTACAGCAATTTGCAGAACTGCACCTGGTAAGGCAATACGGCGTACCTGCATCAGGTCGGTTAAGGAAAAATGCATACCAACCCCGAACATCAGGAACATGACCCCCAGTTCAGCCAGCTGGTTGGCAAGATGAATATCGCCCACAATGCCTGGCGTATTCGGGCTAATCACAATACCCGCAACTAAATAGCCAATTAGGGGAGGAAGACGAATACGTGCAGCAATATAGCCAAAAATGAGTGCCAGTCCAAAGCCAACGGCAAGTAATATAATCAGATCTATATCATGAGGCACTAAAGACTCCTTAAGCTTGAGCCAAAGTTAAGGGTAAAAAAGAATAAGCACAAAAAATGCCAAAAAAGAATGCCTAGAAGTGTAACAAGTCGGGTAAAAAAAATGCAAAAAAAAAACGACCCGGAAGGGCCGCTTTTTTCAAGAAGTCAAAATTATTTAATTTTAGCTTCTTTGAAGATTACGTGTTGACGGATTTTTGGATCAAATTTTTTGATTTCCATTTTTTCCGGCATAGTACGTTTGTTCTTAGTCGTAGTATAGAAATAACCTGTACCAGCTGAAGAAACTAGGCGAATTTTATCACGCATTGTACTGACTCCTTAGATCTTTTGACCTTGAGCACGAAGATCAGCAACAACCTTTTCAATGCCCAATTTGTCGATAATACGCATACCCTTAGTGGTTAAACGAATACGTACGAAACGTTTTTCGCTTTCTAACCAGAAACGGTGGTGATGCAGGTTCGGCTCGAACCGGCGTTTGGTTTTGTTATTGGCGTGCGAGACATTGTTTCCAACGACTGGACGCTTGCCGGTAACTTGGCAAACCTTAGACATGGTGAACTCCATTGCTAGACAGCACCGATTGTGCGGCTAGTCATTAAAAGTAAACGGATGAAATCATTCAAGGGGCGTTTTATACCAAAAATACGCTTAAAAGACAAGCGAATTTAAGAAAAACGCGGCATGATCATGTGTGATAGATCATGCCTTGATCAGTTATCGAAGAAGGGTCTTGGAAATCAGTTTGTGAATCGGCTTGTTAAACGGTGGGAGAATGAATTTTAAGCTATACAGCTTTGGATTAGACATTACTGACCGTTCATGCGACAAACTGAAGAAACCTTCTGGACCATGATATTTACCCATACCTGAAGCACCGACCCCACCAAAAGGTAAGTCATCCTGTGCTACATGGGTTAATACCATATTCTGTCCGAAATGCCCTGAATGAGTATGCTGTGCGACATAGTCGGCACGCGCCTGATCAAAGTCGAAATAGTATAATGCAAGTGGACGAGGACGGCTATTAATAAAGTCAATCACATCGTCAATTTGATCATATTCCAGAATAGGAAGGATCGGACCAAAAATTTCTTCTTTCATAATCCGCATTTCCGTTGTGACACCGGTCACGACGGTTGGCGCAATTTTTCGAACCTTGCTTAAATCTTCATGTGCCGGATTTAATTCAATAATTTTAGCGCCATGGGTACGGGCATCTTCCAGATAGCCCTGCAGGCGGTTGTATTGTTTGTCATTAATAATCGAGGTGTAATCCTGATTGTATTCAATACTTGGATACATCTCTTCCACACAGGCTTTAAAATGCTCAACAAATTCGGCGGTTTTACCTTTAGGCAGGAACATATAGTCCGGTGCCACACAGGTTTGACCTGAATTCCACAGTTTACCTGCAGCCAGGCGCTGTGCCACATCTTGCAAATCAATAGAAGGATGAACCAGTACCGGTGATTTGCCGCCCAGTTCTAAAATTACCGGCACCAGGTTTTCTGCAGCTGCTGCCATTACGGTTTTACCAATTTCGGTTGAACCGGTAAAAACAATTTTATCAAAGGCTAAATGGCTAAAGGCATCGGAAACTGGTCCGCCACCATTAATCACCGCAACCAGTTCGGTCGGAAATGCTTCACCCAAGGCTTTTTCCAAGGCACGACCAAAATGACTGGAGGCACTAGAAATCTTGATCATGGCATGGTTACCAGCGGCAATTGCACAAATGAGCGGACCAACCGACAACAATAATGGGTAGTTCCATGGGGCAATAATCCCGATCACACCCAAGGGTTGATATTGCACCCATGCTTTTGCTGGCTGATGGATAATTCCAACATGACGCTTCGAAGGTTTCATCCAGCCGGTCAAATGCTTGCTATAATATCTGATCTGTTCAAGGCAGGTGAGTAGTTCACCGATTTTGGTTTCACCAATAGAACGGTTACCATAGTCTTGATTAATTGCTTCAGCAAATTGATCTTGATATTTAACTAAGATACGCTTGAGGCGTGCTAAACGGTCAATCCGCTCTTTTGCCGATGGAAAGGAATGACGCAGGTAAGCGTGCTTTTGCTGTTCTAGTACGTCATGTAAGTGCTGAATATTAAACGAATGTGGTGTCATTGAAGTTGTTTTTGTCTGACTGTTCATGACCTGCTACCATTGAATAAAAAGCGATTAATTTAATTTTTAGAGTAAAAACTCTAAATAGTCAAGTTACTTTATGTGTTAGTTCGCTAACCTATTGAATGAATGGTTACTTTAGGATGTCTCACTCCAAAACGGTGAAAACCAAAGAACGTATTTTACAGCTCAGCTTACAGTTATTTAATGAACGCGGTGAGCGTTCGGTAACAACCAATCATATTGCAGCTGAACTGAATATGAGCCCGGGTAATTTGTATTACCATTTTCGCAATAAAAACGAAATCATCAAAGAGTTAATGGAGCAGTATCAAGGCGAAACTCTGGAGATGCTGGCATTGCCTGATGATCGTCCGCTTGATGCCAACGATAAAATTCGTTATTTTCAGGTGCTGAGCAGCCAGCTTTGGGCCTATCGCTTTTTGCATCGTGATGTCTATCATTTGGTTGAAAATAATGAAGATTTTAGAAAAATGTATCCACGCTTTGCCGGACAGGTGATGCAGCAGGGGCAAAAAATCTATAAAGCTTTCGTGAATGCGGGCTTAATGGAAATGACAGACTCAGAAATTGAAGCCCTGATTATTAACTTGTGGATTGTTTTGACCAACTGGACCAACTTCCTGTATATGTCAGGTCATATTACCGATTCGAACCATCTGGAAGAAAAATGGGTGTGGCAGGCATTACGTCAAATGGTATTTCTGGAAGGGGCTTATCTGCGTGGTGAAAGCCGTCAAACTTATGAACATTTACTTGAAACGCTCGGCCCTTCAGAGCTTTTTGAAAGTTTATCGTCCAGTAAAAAACATGATGCAGGCTAGCCTATTTAGAAAGCCTAAAAAAAGCGTTAGAATACTCGGCTTGTTTTTCAATTTAACTGATTAGTGATATTAACCAACATGAATATGTCCACTGCTAACACGGCACGTTTACTGATTACTTGTGAAGATAAACCAGGTATCGTGCAAGCTGTTTCGAGCTTTTTGTATCATCAGGGAGCAAATATTACCGCACTTGATCAATACGCGACTGAAGCTCAGGGCGGACGTTATTTCATGCGTGTTGAATTTGAACTGGAAAATTTGCAAAGCCGTAAAGAAAGTTTAACCCAGACTTTTGCCAGCAATGTGGCAGAACGCTATGACATGCACTGGCGTCTGGCACTGGTCAGTGATGTGAAAAAAGTCGGGATTCTGGTTTCTAAAGTCGATCATGCCTTGCTTGAGCTGTTATGGCGTCATGCGCGTGGCGGTTTACAATGTGAAATTACCAAAGTGGTCTCCAACCATGACACCTTGCGTGAAGCGGTAGAAAACTTTGGTATTCCGTTTGAAGTGGTGCCGGTGAATAAAGAAAATAAACGTGAAGCCTATGCCAAAATCGATGAAATCATGCAGGGCAACGATTTACTGATTCTTGCGCGTTATATGCAAATTCTGGATGAAGAATTTGTTAAAAACTGGGAAATGAAAATTATCAACATCCACCATTCCTTCTTGCCAGCCTTTGTCGGTGCGAACCCGTATAAACAGGCCTATGATAAAGGGGTGAAACTGATTGGTGCAACAGCGCATTATGTGACTGCTGACCTCGATCAGGGCCCGATCATTGAACAGGATGTGGAACGCGTGAACCATGATTTCACCGTTGATCAGCTCCGTGAACTTGGACAAGATGTGGAACGCAATGTTTTGGCCCGTGCAGTGAAATGGCATCTGGAAGACCGTATTATTGTGGATGGCAATAAAACAGTTGTTTTTCAATAAATATTGCTAAAAATACTGGTTTAAAAGGCATGTTTTAGGCATGCCTTTTTCGTTTTCGATTCAAAAAACTTATCAAAACGGGCATTTTAATAGTTGCAAATGAAAACACTTCTCATTTATTATTGGGGTGCTTTAATTGTACTAACCGATGAGCCTGATTGCTGAAATCTTTATAGATCTACAATCGCTTAAATTAGGTAACTGATTTTAATGAGTCAATCCTCCGCTCTAAAGATGCAAACTCCCAATCCAATGAAAAAGAAAATGATCACTGCCTTGCTTGCGGTAGTGGTGGGTCACATGGGCGTGTTGTGGGCGGTAGGGCACATGAAAACTCCGGAACTGAAACCGATTGAAAAAGAACCGTTAAAGGTGCGTTTTGTAAAAATTCAAGGGCCAGCAAAACCGCTACCACCAAAGCCTAAAGCGGAACCGAAAAAAGAACCCCCAAAACCGAAAGAAGTGAAACAGGTTGAAATTGTAAAAAAACAGCTTCCACCCCCACCGAAAAAGGTAGAAAAGGTTCAACAAGTTAAAAAAGCAGAAACACCGAGACCCGTGATCAAACCGGTGGAAGCACCACCGAAACCGACAGTAACGACCACGATTTCTGAAACCAAAGTGGTGAAACCCGCACCAGTGACACCTCCACCTGCGCCAGTTACACCGCCTGCACCGGTTGCGCCTCCTGCATTGCCATCACCAAAAAATGTTGTGATTGGTGGTTCAGGCGTGCAATGGAGCCGTTCGCCAAAACCATCCTATAGCAATAGCGATCTGCAAGGGCAAACGCGTACAGCCATGGTGTATATTGAAGCGAATGAAAAAGGGGTAATTACCTCAGCGCATATAGTACGTTCGACGGGTGTTCCTGCTTTAGATGAAAAGATTTTACGCTCTGTGCGTAGTTCCAAATTCAAACCGTACAAAGAAAATGGCGTGGCTTATCCAATCAAGGCTAACCTCCCATTGGAATTGACAGTGAATCCACGCGGCTAACATTTATTAGGAGTTCGAGTATGAACTTTTCAGTTTATTGGCAACATGCTGATGCAGTGAGTAAAACCCTGTATTTCGTGTTATTGGCAATGTCGATTGCGACATGGACCATCTTCATTTTACGTATAATGGGGACTCGCCAACTGAAACAACAAGCTTATGCTCAACTTTCTCAAGCGTTAAGCAAGTTAAAAGCAAAATTTGCAGCTTTGAATTTTGAACAACGTAAAGCTGTGGCAGAACAGGCGTTGTTGCGTCAAATTTCAGCTGAAAAATCCAATGCTGAAAAAGGTGTGGCAGTTTTGGGTACCATTGCTTCACTGGCACCGTTTGTAGGTTTGTTTGGTACGGTTTGGGGTATTTTCCACGCGCTGGTTGCAGTAGGTAAGAGTGGTCAGGCAGGCTTGGCTCAAGTGGCGACACCTGTTGGTGAAGCCTTGATTATGACCGGTCTGGGTTTGGCTGTCGCGATTCCTGCGGTACTGGCTTATAACATGTGTACCCGTGCCAATCGAAGTTTGTCACACGAGTTACAAGATCAGGCACACAGTTTGTTGATTGATACCATGTTGCAACAGGACAGTGCAGCTCAGGTAGAAACTAAAGCAGCAACAAACAATCTGGTGGGAGGTCAGGCTTAATGGGCTTTCAATTGGGCGAAGACAACGATGTAGGTATGAATGAGATGAACCTCATTCCACTGATCGATATTATGTTGGTATTGATGATCATCTTCCTGGTGACAGCAACCGTTGCTAACCCGTCAATTCCATTAACCTTACCTAAAACAACAGCAGATATTACGGATTTGCCGCCTAAAAACGTCACTATTAGTATTAATGCCAGTGGAGAGGTTGCCTGGAATGGCAAGGTGCTCACGCTTGATGAATTGCAGACGAAATTTAACCAAGCGGGTCAGGAACAGCGTCAGCCAACCATTATTTTGAAAGCAGATAAAGAATCACGTTATGATACGGTTGCACAAGTGATGTCTCGTGCGAGCGAAGCCGGGCTCAGCGATATTGCCTTTGCGACTGATAACTAATCTGATCCTTTAAAAAAGCGACCCTTAAGGTCACTGCTGTCCCATAGTTTGCTTTAAATAAAAAAACCTGAGTCCTAACAGTTAAAATATGAGTGCAAACAAACACTTTAACGACCAGGATTCAGGTTTTGTCACA